>CAJXUM010000369.1 GCA_913060855.1 uncultured Lewinella sp.
TCTACACTATCCTCTTCGTCGGCAGCGTCAGATGTGTATAAGAGACAGCTACTTATCTTGGTAGACTTATTACCTAAGTACTACTAGGATTTTTTATAGTCGTCTCCTATTTTCTCCTGTACATAATCAAGGCGGACCTTCTGAAAAAACTACACGAAGTACTTTATCTGTATCACCATTGCCGGAGGATAGGTTCAGTTCATTCGCTAAATTTTCTTTGCAATAAGTAGCATTTGAGCTGGGTTCTTATGACTCCAATCTATTTAATATGCGAACACAAACACTAAGAACAATAGTATTGGCTATTGTTATCACAACACAATCCGTTGCTTTTACTCAGCAAATTGAGAGCGTCTTTATTCAAGCCCCTGCGGCTGGTCATATCGCCGTCGAAGCGGAAAACTTCAGCACTTACTTTGAACACAACCCTGTCAATCGGGATTTGCAATCTTGGAATACCGTTAATGATATCGATGCTAGTCGCGGCAAGGCACTAGTCGCAACAGGCGGCGTAAACGGTAATAATGGACTCGGTGTAAATGGCGTACAAGATGCAAAAGCCAACTTCTATTTGCAGTTTGAAACGGCAGGAACTTACTATTTATACATTAGGTACAAGAATTCAACGGGCGGCAATACCCTGTATATTTCAGATGGTTTTGCTCGGCCCTTGCGATCTTTTGATCAAAACTTGCCTAATTCCTCTCCCGCTGGCCAATATAGATGGCAGAAAATATCGCTGCTAGCCCGTGGCGATTTCCCAGGGGATTATGTTGTTCAACCGAAGGACGTGGGTAAAGTATTAAGTCTTACTTTTTGGCCACAGGAACAAGATTTCAGACTCGATCGATTTGTCCTATCAACTGATAATACACTGACAGCGGCACAGCTGAATGGACTTCCCAATACGGCAAACCTGCGCCCTTCCTATCGGAGGAATGTATTACAATACACTTCTTTTGAAGGGCTCAATCAAGAGTTGGGTATCTTGAGTACGACCAACACTACACTGATAGGCTATCCGGGTAACTTAAATGGGGACTTTTTCCCTTACCTGGGCCAAAGGGCTTTATATATGAATACCATCCCAGGTGACTTGAGTCCACTAGTCACTTTTCGCCCTGTCCGTTTAACTTGCTATCAGCAATCTGAGGTTTGCTTTCGCTGGTTTTCACCGGCGGCCCTTGATGATGAATTTGAGGCCAGTGATCGATTTCGAGCTTCGTTGATTTTTTTAGATGATGCGGACAATGAAATTACTTCCTTCCCGGTACTAGATATTCCTGGAGAAGGTGTGCAAGAAATAAATTCACTAGGGGACGGCTACCTCGAATACTGTTATACTATACACAATAATGATATCGGCTTACCGCTGCCAGATGATGGGGCCGCTAGTGATCCGGTGCAAGCCACAAAAGTTTCCCTACAATTCAGTCTTACGGCTTCGGAGGACAATGAGGATATATTTATTGACGAGGTATATTTTACTACGACTGATCTCAATCCTGTAAGTGCAGCAATAGATAAGTTATCCATTGACAGTGACAATCTAAGTCTGACCGTCAATGCAGAAGGATCAGAAGGTGGCTTTTTATACCTGTATGCATTCAGTGATGGTGCCTTGGCAAGTCCGCAACGAGACCCTACCGTAGATATGGTTCATACCTTTTCGCAACCCGGTTCATACGCTGTTTCCTTGTATGTTTTGGATGAATGTGGAAACATCAGAGAAGTCGACTTCCGTACCGTTTCAGCTTTATTACCAGTGGAGTGGCTTTATTTTTCGGCGAGAGCAAAAGGAAATGATGTGCAACTAGATTGGGGAACGAGTACCGAAAGTAATAATGATCACTTTGAAATAGAATGGAGTCGTGATGGGCAATTTTTCAAGTCTATCGGGGAGCAAAAAGGGGCTGGAAATTCCCAAGTTGAACAAGACTACACTTACCAACATGACCAACCAGGTAGTGGAATTCATTATTACAGAATCAAGCAAGTTGATTTTGATGGTAGCTTCGCTTACTCAGCCACTAGAAGTGTCTCCTTGGGCGGAAAGGAAAAAATCCAGTTTTTTCCCAATCCAGTAAAAGATAAATTAGAATTCATAAGGGAGACCGACGAATTGCTGCAGGTAAGACTTTTTGACACCTATGGCCGCGAAGTTAGGCGATTCCAGTTGACGGAAAATCGCTCTAACTTCTATCTTGGTGATTTGGCTCCAGGCTTGTACTTCGCAAAGTATCAGATAGCTGGTGAGGAAAAAATCCAACGAATTATAAAGACATAAGTAATGAAAAATAAATAACTAAGAGACTTTATCCCGTTTTAAATGTGCCTAAATTTTCCTTGAATAGCTTAATGGCTATGGCCAATAGGATAATGCCAAAAACCTTACGTAAGATATTGGCGCCGCCCTCTCCTAGTTTTCGGGATATCCAATCTGAAAAGCGGAGGACTAAGAATACGAGGAGAATATTCACAATGATGCCCATTTGAATATCTATCACAGCATACTTCGCTTTGAGGGCGATGATGGTGGTCATGGTTCCGGCTCCAGCTATCAATGGAAAAGCTACGGGAACAATCGTTCCCTTGCTGGAACCTTCCTGGTGTTTAAATATTTCTACCCCTAAGATCATCTCTAGACCTATGATAAAAATGATGATAGCCCCAGCAACCGCAAAGGAAGCTACATCGACGCCAAAAAGCTGCAGCAGTGCTTCCCCCGTGTACAAGAAAATAGTCATAATGATTAAAGCAACCAGGGCTGCCTTGCCCGACTCGATCTTGATTCCCTTTCGCTTGAGGTCAATCACTACAGGTACATTGCCAATAATATCAATCACTGAAAATAAAATCAGAGAGACTGATATCAGTTCTTTAAAGTTCATCTTCTTCATTTTTTCAAGCCGCTATCTCCGTGATAACAACTTATGATTCTAGGCACCAACATGATGAGTTTGGAATAAGTTTCCTTAGGGGCCAAAAATATTTCATCTCTCCGAATTATAGGAAGTACTGATGCAGGTTAAACATTTTGACTAGGGCCAGGATAACAATGGCGACGAGTATACGGTGCGCCCAGACATTAGCCTGCGGGTATTTTGAAGCATAGTTCGCCATTAGATACCCCCCCGTTGCCTGGCCGATGGCCATTACCCCGCCGATTTTCCAATCGATCATTCCATTCCATTGAAAGATCAATAAGGCCAGCAGCGTGTATACACCGACAATAGCGCTTTTCATGACATTGGAGTCCATGAGACTAAAGTGGGCCCAAAGGACCGTGACCGCCAAAAAGATAACGCCCATTCCCATTTGAATAAAGCCACCATAAAAGCCAATACCCAGGTAGGCGGGAATGACAATCCATGGATTGACTTTCTTGCTGGTATCGGTTTCACGAAGCCATTTTTGCGGCTTAATCACAATGACAAATAACATCACGACCATTAAAAAGCGAAAGACACTTTTGAACTGGGCATTGCTAACCATCGTGGAAACAATCACGCCTGCTATCGCACCAATAACCGTAGAAATCATATAAATGCGGGACCGATCCATTTTTAGCTTTCCATTGCGATGAAAACCATAAGTAGTAGCTAAGGATTGGGTAAACACCCCTACCCTATTGGTGCCATTAGCCATATTGGCGGGAAGGCCGAGCATTTCGGTGAGAATAGTCAAGGTGATGGCGGAGCCATTGCCAGCCATGGTATTGATAGCCCCGGCGATGGCTGCCCCGATGATAGCGATGATATAAACGTATATTTCCATTATTCTTCGGGGATACTTTGACAGAGTTCTACTAATACACCATTGGCGGATTTGGGATGGAGAAAGCAGACGAGTTTGTTGTCCGCTCCGCGCTTAGGTACTTCATTAAGCAATCGAAATCCCTCTGCTTCGAGGCGTTTCATTTCGCTATGAATATCAGCCACTTCAAAGGCAATGTGGTGGATTCCTTCTCCTTTTCGTTCTATAAATTTAGCGATAGCGCTTTCTGGCGCAGTAGCTTGCAGTAATTCTACTTTGGATTCCCCGGTCTGGAAAAAAGAAGTATTGACATGTTCGCTTGCGACCTCTTCTACCTTATAATGAGGTTTACCCAAAAGCTGAGCGAATAAGGCATTACTTGCCTCCAAATCTTTCACCGCAATACCAATGTGTTCGATTTTTAGCATGGCTAGTTATTTGCGGCAAAGGTAGAGAAAAGTCGAGCATTTTTTACTGTTTTGCGAGTGCCCTTCGGGCCATGGCTTTGAGTTCACTATGATAGGCCGCACCCTCTTTGCGTTCAAGTACTTGGCCTTTCTCATTTAGAAACAACAAGGTAGGGTAAGCTTTGATATTGAAAATCTGGGCTAGGTTGACGCCATTCCCCTTCTCGGCATCTACCTTATAGTTGATGAAGTGCGTATTAAAATACGTGCCCAGTTCTTTGTCTACAAAAACATCTTTTTCCATCATTTTGCAGGGCAAACACCAATCGGCATAGAAATCCACGAAGATGAGCTTTTTCTCCGCCAAGGCTTGATCCAATAATGGCGTAAGTTTTTCAGATTCAGCAAAATCAAAAGTAAAAGGAATAGCCGAGGAGGTTTCGGTGTTAGATTCCGGGCTAACGGGCTTCACCGATTTGCAGCTAAGCACGGAGAAAATGAGCAAGAAGAGGAAAAGGAAACTTTGATTTTTTACCGTACTCATGATTTGGTTTTTAAGGGCTTGAAGCAAAAAAACACCCGTATTATTAGACTTTATTTCTCAACTCAATCATATACAGGTAACGCAAGAAAACACCCCAAGCCATAATCGCACTAATGATCAATCCCACTCTCCCATCCAAAAAACCTTTTTTGAGTATATAATGCTTAAAGAAACGAAAGAAGGGTTTCCAGAATAGTTGAAAATAACCCACTTTGGGGGTTTTCGCTAAGTAATCTTCTGCGGACCAAGCGCCATATCTCCGCATTTTATCCAGGAAATGACTAGCATTTTTAAACGTATAGTGCTCCATTTTATTTTCGAGTCGATGTATACGTACGCCCGCTGTCTCGATCTCTTCATGTACCTGCTTATCATTATAGCGACATACATCTCTCCGAATGAGGCGAATCACCGCATCTCCTTGCCATCCACTATAGTTGATTTTCTGCCCCATGAAATAGTTTTGGCGGCCGATCCAAAAGCCATCGTAGGGAATCTCAGCTTGCGAAAGTAGTTGGTCTATTTCTGCTCTTAGACTAGGCGTCACTCTCTCATCGGCATCCAAGATGAGTATCCATTCATTGCGGGCTTGCGGGATGGCCCAGTTTTTCTGATCTGCGGGGCCAGTATATTGTCTTTGAAGCACCCGTGCTCCCAATGATTCCGCCTTCAATGCTGTATCATCTTGGCTAAAGGAATCGATCACTAAAACTTCATCTACTCCTGGAATGGATCCGATGACCCCAGCAATATTGTCAGATTCATCCAAGGTAGGGATGATAACGGAAAGTGGGCGCATGCTTTTTATTTGTGAAGTTATTTTAATTCTTCAGGAAATACAGTCGGGTCGAATCCCCAGACCAAGGGTAATAGAAAATAAACCAGTAGGGTAATCAGGAAAATAGAAAGTATGTTTAACCATATCCCCGCTTTAACCATGTCCGGGATCCGAAGATAGCCCGAGCCAAAAACGACGGCATTGGGCGGAGTGGCTACGGGTAGCATAAAAGCACAGGATGCTGCCGTTGTTGCTGCCACCATTAATATATAAGGATGTACATCAATCGTCAAGGCCATAGGTGCCAAGATGGGCAAAAGCATAGAGGTCGTAGCCAAATTAGACGTAATTTCTGTCAAGAAATTGACTGCTGCCACCAACACAAGCACTAAAACAATGATGGTCACTCCTTGCAAAAGCGTCATTTGACTAGCGATCCATTCGGCCAAACCACTCGTTTTAAAGCCTTCTGCTAAAGCCAGCCCACCACCAAAGAGTAAAAGAATCCCCCAGGGGAGCTTGACGGCTTCCTCCCATTTTATAATTTTTCGATCCCCTTTACTTGTCGGCAATAAAAACAAGATCACGGCACTCAAGATCGCGATAATCGTATCATCTAAGTTGGGGATGAATCGATTCAGTAAAAAAGAGCGGGAGATCCAAGCAAATGCCGTAAAGACGAATACACCCAATACTAGTTTTTCTTCATAAGTGATTTTTCCTAGCTCCGTAAGTTGTCTCTTGATTTCTTCCTTGCCGCCAGGGAATGTTTTTTGCTTGAAAGTAAAAGCAAATCGTACTAAATACTGCCAGCAAATGAATAATAGCAGAATCGAAATGGGTAAACCGTATATAATCCACTTGGAGAAGGTAATCTCAATATCGTAAGTCTCTTGCAAAACCCCGGCCAAAACCAAGTTGGGTGGGGTGCCAATCAGCGTGGCTATTCCTCCGATGGAGGCACTGTAGGCACTGTCTCTTATACACATCTCCGAGCCCACGAGACCGAGGCTGATCTC
>CAJXUM010000370.1 GCA_913060855.1 uncultured Lewinella sp.
GAGATCAGCCTCGGTCTCGTGGGCTCGGAGATGTGTATAAGAGACAGGATTTAATACTAAATCGGACGATCTTGAAAATACAGCTAGGCAATCCGATTACGCATGATGTGGTGAAGAAGATGATTCATGAAATATTGGATATTTCATGCCCCGATCTTCTCTTAATTGATTTTGGAAATCACGACTTTGAATCCTTAGCCGTATTAAAATTTTGTAAAGAAGAATTAAAAAACATTGAACCGACATTAATGCAATTCAATAAAATTGCCATGCTTACCGTTCTTCCGTATCAAGGGGAGAGTCCAGATCCGGAGAAGCTGAGATACTTTTATTCGGAGATGGGAGCTATAGAATGGCTGCGGGTACCAGCATGAGCGAAGGCAATTTGTAAATAGAATAAAATCATTCAAACTAATAGAAATATGAGTGGGAAATTCATAACACAGGAAGACATGGCCTGGGGCAAGTCTGCCATCGGACGGGACGCCATCGTGTCTAGTCCTAAAGAAACCGGTGCCAGAAACATCATGGTCATCGATGCCATTTTCGAACCTGGAAAACAACATAGCTTTCATCATCATCCCAATCAGGAAGAAGTGATTTATGTGACGGAAGGTGTGCTAGAGCAATGGATCGAAGGGGAGAAGAAATTCCTTAAAGCAGGCGATTCTTGCTTTATTCCGGCCGGTGTAGTTCACGCTTCTTTTAATTCGTCTGAAAGTGATGCGCGAATTGTCGCCATTCTAAGTCCTGCGATCGGAGAAGAAGGGTATGAAGTAGAAGACGTATTTGATCGTCCTCCTTGGAATACTCTGCGACCTGAATAAATTGAGTTGCGAGTTGCGGGTTCATTAACCCGCAACTCGCAACTTGTTTTTACAATATTCCCTAGGCTATTTTTTTATCCTTAAAGAAGATAGCAAATAAGATCAGCACCACTCCAGCCAAACCAGCAGGAACCATCCAGATATTCCACCAGTGGTGGCCAATAATCTCTCCCGCATCACTCATGATCTGCTGTGATTCCACTACATAACCCGAGTAGACAGAACCAATATACATACCTAAGCCATAAGTGACTAAGGCAATCAAGCCTTGGGCACTAGAACGTACCTCCTCTGGCGCTTCATTGTCAACATAAATCTGTCCAGTAACAAAGAAAAAGTCATAGCACAAACCGTGCAAAATAATCCCTGCATAAAACATGAAAACCAACCCTTCATTATTACCATAAGCAAATAACAAATAGCGAGCTACCCAGCACAGGATACCAAACATGATCATCTTCTTCACGCCTAGTTTCTTGAAAAAGAAAGGCATCAATAGCAAGAATAAGATCTCAGACATTTGCCCCATCGTCATCTTGGCCGCGGCATTCACCATACCCGATTCATTGAAGTAGGGGTTGGTGAAGTTATAGTAAAATGATAAAGGAATAGACACTAATAGAGAACCAATGATGAGGACTGCAAAGGAGCGATCTTTCATTAATTTTATCGCATCAAAACCAAAGAGTTGGCCAATAGAAACCTTTTTGCCCTTGCCTTTCGGCGGAGTAGCCGGCAAGAAGAAAGAATAAATACCCATCAAGACCGATACCCCACTGGCAATCACGAAAGGCGTGGCAGTAGGTTCAATCTTCATGAAACCAATAATCAAACCTGCAATAATCCAAGCAATAGTCCCAAGCACACGAATGGAGGGGAATTCCTTTTCTGGATTATCCATTTGATTAAATGCTACGGCATTGGCAATGGCCAGCGTCGGCATATAACATAGAGAATACAATAGCAATGCCCAATAGACGCCAGAAGGGGTCGTAATGGTGGATATCCAATACAATAGACCCGCACCGATCAAGTGCAAAGCACCCAATACTTTTTCTGCATTAAAAAACCGATCGGCAATCATGCCCACAAATAAAGGCGCAAAGATAGCCCCTAAACTAATGGTGCTATAGGCATTCCCAACATCCGAACCTTGAAACCCGATTTCTCCAAAGTAGGTACCCATCGTCACATACCAGCACCCCCAGATAAAAAACTGGAAGAACATCATGATGGAAAGCTGCACACGCGTATTCATTGTCATATTGCTAAGTTGGTTTTGGCAGGAATCCGTTTGTTAACTAATCAGTGCAAGTGAATAACTGAGTAGGGTTTCCCACATTTTCGTTTTTGAATAAAGTCTAAGTTATTACTTGTTTTTGGGGAGCTATTTGAGGACAGGCCTAGTTGGCGCTTCGCTAGGCGAAAGGCACCTTGACAAAAAGACTTGCTGCAATTTAAAAAACTTTTGAATTAAGTAGGCTTACCCATCAGCAAAAGATTGCTAATAAGCGTTCCGCAAGACTTCTGAAGTTTCCCTTAGCCATGGCCAAGAAAACTTCTGAAGTCTAAGTTGATCAACAAAAACTTCACTCATACAGCTCATCCACACTCAAAGGCGCCAATTCATTGAAGAAGGTACTAATCTTATCCGTTGTCGCTTGAAGAAAGACTTCTCCTTTGTCTGCGGTGGAATGCTGCGGATTCCCCACTCCTGTATCAGCTGTCACTTTTGTCCAGTGCCGCTGGCTACTCACCCAGCCTTCCTTGAAACCGGCTAAGCGATAGGATTTAGCCGCACCATCACCTGCTTCTTCTAAAGGTAGGACCAAATGTGGGTGCGTGTGCATAATAAGACTGGTCTCCATTTCGCCGGCATGATCGCCGGGCTCCACAAAATAATCGTAGTTGTTTCCTACTTGCCACCAATTGATACTACAGACGTATAAATCGGGGAAATCAATCGCTAGCTCGCGGATCATGGTTTTGAAATTATTTCCACCATGTGAATTGAGGATCACCAACTTAGGTACCTGGTGCCTGACCAATACATCTGCGACATCCTTCAATATCGCGTATTGCGTACTCGGATTGAGGTTCATACACAATTTGACATCTAATTGCCCGGTGTTGATACCAAAAGGGATGGTCGGTAGCACAATGACCTTGGTGCCCGCTGCCCAGCTTTTTCGAGCTGACTCTTCTGCCATCGCCGTCGCTTCATAATTATCGGTCGCATAAGGCAAATGGTAATTATGAGCCTCAGTAGCTCCCCAGGGTAAGATGGCAATGGAGTAGTCGGTGTCTTTGACGGCTTTCCAATTGGTTTCTGCTAGTACGTAATGTCGCATAGGTTTTATTTTCAGGTTTTCGTTGTTGATGAGTCAGCGGCAGCTCATTTGGCAACTGCCGCTGACTTCCCAAAAGAACGTAAAAAAAGGATAGGATTAAAAAGCCCTGGCTACAATTTTATCTTTTTGATAAAAATGAATAGGAACTTCGATCGGCTCGTTCTTCCATCTAAACTGGAAATGAAAATCTTCGGTGGTGGTGTAGCCGAGTAATTGCCCCGCTTTGACTTTTTCTCCGATTTTGACTTGCAGATCAGTCAAAGCAATTATTTTAACCATCAATCCACATTTATCCAGAATCTTTCTTAGTTTAATCGCACAAAACGAAATAACTAATGAAACAAGGCACATTAAGCGGTTTAGTGGCAGCCGCATTTACTCCGTTCGGAATGGATGGAGAGCTGAATTTGTCACAAATTAGTAAGCTTGCCCAATTATACCGCACCAATCGATTAGGTGGTGTTTTTATCAATGGTACGACTGGAGAATTTGCCTCTCTTAGCCTAACAGAACAGAAATTACTGGTTGAAGCTTGGCAGTCTGACAAAGGATCCTTGCCCGTTGGTGTAATGTTGGGAGGAACCTGTATCAAGGACATGCAAGAATTAGCGCTCTTTTCAGCAGAAAAAGAGATGGATGCAGTGGCCATGCTTTCTCCTTATTATTTTCGACCTAAAACGGTAGCGGATTTAGTAGAGGTGGTGGCGGAAGTGGCTAGTACGGTCCCGCATATCCCTTTTTACTATTACCACATCCCTTCTTTGGCCGGTGGGAATTTTTATATGCGCGATTTCTTAGCGTTGGCTGTTGATCGAATACCCAATCTTGCAGGCATCAAATTTACACACTCGGATATTATGGATTTTCAAGCCGCTGTTCAATTTCAAAACGGCAGGTATGATCTCCTGTGGGGAACTGATGAAGCCCTCTTGTCGGGTTGGGTGGCAGGCGCGCGAGGAGCTATCGGTAGTACCTACAATTATGCTGCGCCGCTATACCATGACATTTTAGACGCCATTGAAAAAGGGGACTTGGAAGCCGCTAGGCAATTGCAGTTGAAGTCGGTGGATTTTGTCAAATTACTTTTTAAATACGGAGGAGCGGCCACTGGGAAAGCAATTATGGCTTTAATCGGTCAAGACTGTGGGGCCGTGCGCAGACCTATTGCTCCTTTATCCACTGCTGAAATACAAGCGCTTGAAAAGGACTTACAAGCCATCGATTTTTTCTCTTATTGCTCTCAACTTTAATATTTCATAATGGCCAATAAAAAATTATTTACCAGAGACCTAGATTTTCATATTAAAGGAGATGTTTTAACTGATGCTGCCAGTTTGGGTTTGTATGCTACCGATGCAAGTGTTTATCAAATTACACCGATTGCAATCGTCCTACCTCGGCATGAAAAAGATGTGGCAACGGCCCTGAAGATCGCCAAGGACCATCAAGTGAATGTATTGCCACGTGGGGGAGGGACTAGCCTAGCAGGGCAGACTGTCGGAGAGGCCATGATTTTAGACTTTTCTAAATACATGAACCGACTCCTAGAAGTGAATGTGGAGGAAGGTTGGGCGAGGGTACAGCCCGGTTTGGTAAGGGATGAATTGAATGCAAAACTGCTTACTCATGGCTTGCATTTTGCCCCAGATCCGGCTACTTCTAGTCGGGCTAATGTGGGGGGGATGATCGGGAATAATTCTTCTGGGACAAAAAGTATCATTTTTGGTAAAACGGTAGACCATGTGATGGAATTGAAGGTGATACTGGCTGATGGAACACCTTTGCATTTAAAAGAAATGGATAAAGCCGATTTTATCCAAAAGGGGACGGTGGCGGATCGAGAAGGGGAAATCTACCAAGGTATTCAAGGTATTATTGAGGACAATGAAGCGGAGATAGAAGCGCGCTTCCCAAAAGTTATGCGCCGGGTTCAAGGCTATAATTTGGATGAATTTCTCGATAAGGAGAGATGGAATCTCAGTAAGTTGATTTGTGGGAGCGAAGGGACCTTGGCGACTTTCGTGGAAGCCAAGATCAACTTGGAGCCATTACCCAAGCATAAATCGGTTTGTGTGGTTCACTTCGCCGAAGTACTGGAAGCTATCGAAGCGGTCAATGTGATGCTACCTTTTAAACCCTCAGCTATCGAGATTCTCGATGACACGGTGGTAGAACTGAGTCGCACCAACCTGATGACCCAACGTCATGCCCATTTTATTGAGGGAGATCCGGCAGCGATTCAGATCGTAGAATTTTATGGTGATACGGCGGAGCAGGTTCTTGAGCAGCCTCGAAAAATGATTGAGGAATTGCAACGCCAGGGCATGGGCTATGCTTATCCTTTATTTCCTGAAGGACAAGCGTATGAAGATGTATGGATTATTCGCAAAAAGGGTTTGGGCTTGATGCTGGGGATGAAGGGCGAAAAGAAGCCACTAGCTTTTATTGAAGATGCGGGAATCCCAACGGAGCACTTGCCCGAATATATAGATCGAGTTTTGAAATTGTGTGCGGCTAATGATACCAAGGCGGCCATGTATGCCCATGCAAGTGTAGGCGTGATTCACGTTCGGCCTATTCTTGATTTGCGGCAAGCGATTGATATCGAACGATTTAAAAATATCGCCGATGGTACCTTCCAATTGGTAAAAGAATATGGCGGCTCCTGGAGTGGTGAACATGGGGATGGCTTGGTTCGCAGTTATTACCTGCCAGAATATTTCGGCGAGCAGGTATATGGTGCCTTAAAAGAAGTAAAGCGCTTGTTTGATCCTGATAATCGCATGAATCCTGGGAAAATCATCGATTCCCCACCCATAGACGAGAACCTTCGCTATGGAGCTAGTTATGAAGACCAGCCGCTGGAAACGCATTATCACTACCGGGAAGATGGCAATTTTGCCAATGCTGTGCATATGTGTACCGGGGTAGGGGAGTGCCGCAAGATGCTAGGTGGGACGATGTGTCCCAGCTTCAAAGCGACGCGGGAGGAGGAGCATTCGACGCGCGGGCGGGCCAATGCCTTGCGACTAGCCATGTCGGGCCAGCTGGGCGAGGAAGGACTTGCTGGGGATCGCTTGCAAGAAACGATGGATCTTTGCCTTTCTTGTAAAGCTTGTAAATCGGAATGCCCTAGTAATGTAGATATGGCGAAGTTGAAAAGTGAGGTACTGCAGCTCAAGTATGATAAAAAGGGCGTGGGGAACCGGGATCGCCTCATTCGGGATTCTGCTTCCATGGCACAAAAACTGGCAGGGCCCCTGGCACCGCTGGTGAATGGCGTCTGTCTCTTATACACATCTGACGCTGCCGACGAAGAGG
>CAJXUM010000371.1 GCA_913060855.1 uncultured Lewinella sp.
CGAGATCAGCCTCGGTCTCGTGGGCTCGGAGATGTGTATAAGAGACAGACATATTGCAGAAGGTTACGAATTAACAGACAGTGAATTAGAGATAATTCAGCTAGCCGCTTGGTTTCATGATGCAGGTTATGATAAAGGACAGGAGGGGCACGAAGAACGAGGTGTAGAATACGCCAGAACATTCTTGGAAGAATGGAATTATCCGGAAGAAGGAATACAAAAGGTTAGCCAGGCAATTATGGCCACCCGCTATCCACATAGCCCGGAGGGTTTACTGGATGAAATCGTTTGTGATGCTGACCTCAGTCACTTGGGTAATGAGTGGTATTGGGATCGTTGTGGGAAAGTCCGCCAGGAGATGTTGGCCGTCAAAGGACTCGCGATGTCGGATCAGGAATGGGTAGATTTTGAACTCTCATTTGTTACGCAGCACAACTACCATACGACCGTCGCAGAAGAATTATTCAATAAAGAAAAGGGGAAGCACATTCGCCAACTGCTTAGGCAGAAGCGGCGTTTGAATCCCGACCCATCCAAGGATATCGCAGAGGCCAAAAAGAAAAAGAAGAAAAAGAAAAAGACCAAGACAAAATCGGTTGTCGTTCAAAATGGTAGTAGTGCCGATCCTGAATTGAAACAGCTGAATCTTGGCCGGGGGGTTGAAACCATGTACCGTACGACCTATCGTACCCATGTCAACTTGAGCTCTATCGCGGATAATAAGGCCAACTTCATGTTGACGATCAACTCTATTATTATCTCTATTTCAGTGCCCTTTGTCGCATCGCAGGTGGAAGATAATCCTAAGGTCGTACTACCTACGATGGTCTTAATTGCTTCTGCACTGACTGCCTTGATTTTTGCCATTCTGTCTACTCGACCCAAGGTGACCAAGGGCGAATTCACGAGAGATGATATAGAAAATAAACGGTCCAATCTGCTTTTCTTTGGCAACTTCTACAATATGAAAGTCGATGATTTCCATTGGGGAATGATGCAGATGATTAAGGACACTGATTTTCTGTATAGCTCCATGACGCGCGACCTTTATTACCTGGGGATTGTGTTGGCCAAGAAGTATCGGTTACTGCGGATTTGTTTTGATATTTTTATGTACGGTACCATCTTATCTGTATTGGCCTTTGTCATTACATTTCTCTTCTTTTAGTGCCTAGAAGCCACTGAGAGAGGGAAAGCGACTCAGCTATTTCCATTCGCTACTAAATTTTGTTTAATTTCACTGTTTAAGAGTGAACTCTTTCAGGTTTTAGGCCTTATATATACATATCATATTTTTTAAAGAAATCTAGTGTTTATGTTGTCAAAGTCGATGGAAAGTGCTTTAAACGAGCAGCTCGTATTGGAAGGATATGCTTCATTTTTGTATCTTTCTATGGCTTCTTGGTGTGATCAAGAAGGCTTGGAAGGTTGTGCCAAATTTATGTACCGACAATCAGAAGAAGAAACGCAACACATGATGCGTATTTTCAATTATATCAATGAAATGGACGGTCATGCTTTAGCACCTGCTATCGCCCAGCCTCCGCATACTTTTGAGTCGGTAAAAGTACTGTTTGATAAGGTATATGCGCATGAACAAAAGGTAACAGCGGCTATCAATGAATTGGTAGCGCAAAGTTATGACGAAAAGGACCATGCCACCTTTAATTTTCTACAATGGTATGTAGAAGAGCAAAGAGAAGAGGAAGCCCTGATGCGTACTATCTTGGATCGTATTAAGCTGATCGGAGATGGTCCACAGAGTCTTTATTACATTGATATGGAACTGGATAAGATCAATAAGATAGAGGAGAAGGAGGCAGCTGCCAGTGGCGAATAATTATACAAGAATTTAATATCATGGAAGATGAAATAGTGGATGACTTCAATGGCCCCGATGACTTCGAAGGTTTCGATCAAAAAACACGAATCTTAGTATTGAAGCAATTTTTCTTTGAATCTGAGGCTCATATTTATGCGGCTCGATTAAGAGAGGCAGGGATCAGATGTGAGATAGCAAGCGCTACTATACAGACGATGTTGCCCGTAGAGCAGGCGGGGATCAAACTATTGATCAGAGAATCAGATCTTGAAGAAGCTACCCAAATTGTAGCCGTAATGGATAGGCAGAAAGAAATGGTACCAGAGGGGCCCTTTCATGATATTGATAAAGAGGAAATTGTCTATATGCAAGAGGTAGAGAAGGACAAGAAAGGCAATCGGAATTTGCTTTGGATTGCTCTTTTTATTCTCGTGATTTTGATACTGCGCGCTTTTTTGAGAGGAGCAGGCTTGATAGATAGCAGGTGGGACTTTTTCTAAAGCGATTTTTTAGTTCCCTTAGGCAAGACTTAGAAAGAAGAAAGAAAGGCTTCAGAAACATCGTCCTTATGGACAAGTTCCTGAAGCCTTTACTTTTTATTGCGTAACAAATTTGGTTGTAAACCGCTGTTTGTTCTGCGTGACGCTTAATACATGTGGTCCTTTAGCCACATTATCTAGACTGATATCTTGTCGATAGCTGCCCGCAAAATTGGGCAGGTATTCTTTGTATACTTCTTGTCCCTTTACATCAAATATCTGGATGAGTACTGGGCTAGTTGCTGCTTGGAAGTTGACTAACATTTGTCCATTATTAGGATTAGGAGTCAATTTGAAGTTGTCCAAGCGTAGAACAGTACTAGGTGTTGGAAGCTGTGTTGGTGTTTTATCCATCACTGGTTTTTCCTCAACCGTTTTTTTATCATCATTCCCCAAGGCAAAGTTGAAAGGGAGCTTCATTTCAACATCTACTGCTTTACCATTGGAAAGACCTGGTGTCCAGTTTGGCATAGCTTTAACCATGCGCAAAGCCTCTTGTTGTAGGTTAGCATCCTTTGAACCACCTTCAATTTTAGGGTTAACTACTGTACCATTCTTCTTTACCGTAAAGCCAACGACTACTTTCCCTTCGATGCCAGCACTCGCGGCTGCTTTAGGGTATTTCATATTAGTAGTCATATAATTGATCAAGGCCGTTTTGGAGCAAATGTTTTTCTGCTTCTCTGATTCTGCCCCTTCGCAGCCTGCAAATCGAGGCATTTGATCCACAAGACCTTCTTTCTTGAATCCTTTTGTATAGATCTCAACTACGCCATTAACCCCTTTAGTACCGTACTTGTCAGAGGCTGATTCGCCTTTTAACACGTTGATACTAGCGATGTCATTTGGATCGAGGTCTTTAATGTCACCGGGAGTGCCATCCCCTTGTTCGAATATTTCGTCATCCACTACAAATAAAGGTTGAAGACCTTCAGTAGAATTATTGCTTCTAATTTTAATGGTAGAGGTTGCTTCTTTCTCTAATTCTCCTTTAACACCAGCATCTTCGGTTTTTCTAATGGTGAAAGTCGTTTTCTTTTCAGAAGCGTCAATGTTTTTATCCTGTTTCAATTCTTCTTTTACATCTTCAACTTGTACAGCAGCTTTCGTGTAAATTTCTACTACACCATTTGCTCCGGATTCACCATAGACGGCCTCCGCTTTTTCCCCTTTGAATACATTGATTGTTGCAATCGTATTGGGGTCCATCACGTCTACGATGGTCTTAGTACTCACCTTCCCATCTACGATGTACAATGGTGTTAGCGATTGGGTAGCATTGCTTCTTATGATGATTTTTCCTACTGTATCATCCGATTTTTCCTCTTTTACAATAGTGAGCCCTTCTTTAACCGCTTGCTTTTTGAAAGGCTGACGGAATTGGCCACTTTGCAATTGATCGTCTACTACTTTTGTATCCATCTCATATTGATCCGCTACCTGTACAGCCACTTTAGTGATCTCTTTTTTGTGGGCAGGGAAAGAGTTGATATACTCGTCGTAGGTGCGGGCAAATTTTCCAGCAAATTCACTATCCATATTGGTTTTAGCATAAGCTCTTTTAGCCAATATCGCAGATAGTGCTTTCTTGATTTTATCCAAGTCTGGACCGGGGTCCTCGAGGCTAATGGATGTTGTTTCGGGCGTTACTACTTTGTATACTTTAGTAGGAGCAAAGGCCATTAAGAACAAAGCAAGAAGCGGAAGAATGAAAGTATATTTAAGTAAAGACTGTTGTGTTGACTTTTTCTTTGTCATCATCGTCAGGCGTTTTTTCAGTTGTGAATGAATAAAATGATTGGCGATGGCGATCGGTGGTCCGGACATCGATTGCCGTATTAATAAATGGCCATAAGTTTTTCGTTTAGTGGTTTGCAGTACTGCCTCATCTGCTTGGTATTCATGAATCATGCGTAGCGAGCGGCGATATAACCATACCAAGGGGCTAAACCATAGTAGGATGCCTATTAATTCTACTAAGAGGACATCAAGACTGTGCCACTGGCGAATATGTTCGATTTCGTGTGTGATTATTTTCTCCTCATCCGCTTTGTCCAACGGAATTTGTTGGCTTTGAAACAACCAGTGGAAGAATGAAAAGGGAGGATGAATACTTGCTGTTTTGACTAAGGCATAACCTGGGCGAGGCTGCTTTGAGCCCCTTAGATACAAGAAAGCTATGCGCGATAAACCAAATACAAAACGCAGTCCCAAAATGATTGCTCCCAGGCAGTATATAATGAAGGCTCCTTTAAGCAATAATTCACGATAACTCATCTCTTCAACAACTACTGCCGCGCTTTCCATGTTGGCCAATGCTGCTAAATCAAGGCCAGCAATGGCTGAGCCATCTGCTATTTGTTCAATAATTATTTGATACTCTACCAGTGGAATAAGCAGACCGCCAATAAGGCCACCTAGTAAATACCAGCGATTGTATTCAAAAAAGGTTTCTTTGCTTAAGACCAAGCTATATAACAGATAAAAACCGAACCAGCAGAGATTGACTTCAAGTATATAATTTAGCATGGGTTGCGCATTAAGTTGAATTGCTTTTAGTTTTATTGCTTCGGTAGCGAGTATGGAGTGAGTGGGTGAATTTGTGAACAGCGTGGATCTCCCCAGCTCTCCCTTATCACTCCTCCTCTAACTTGTCTAACAAGTCAGACAATTCATTTAAGCTAAGGTTTTGTTCTTCTACCATAAAGGAGACCAACCGTTTCATAGAACCATCAAAATAGTCAGATACAAATTTCTTGAGGGTCTGACGGCTATAGTCTTGTTTGGTCATCGTCGGGAAATATTCATAAGTGCGACCATAGGCTTTGTGTGCTAGAATCCCTTTTTCTTCTAGCGTCCTCACTACCGTCGAAACAGTACTATGTGGAGGTTTGGCTTGCTGCAACTCAACTTCCATGTATTGACGAATATCACTCACGGTACACCTGCCTAATTTCCAGATGATTTGCATGATTTCTTCTTCTGCCTTGGTCAATTTTTTCATGGTTTACCTTTTGCTTAGGTGGATAATTTCTTTTAACTGTTTGATTCTTTGGGTGCTGTACTCCTGAAACTTTTTATCATTACTGGCCAGGTATTGATCATAATACTTTAAGGCCGGTTTCTTATCCTTATAATAAAGGTCGCAGGTACGCGCCAAATGAAATAAGTACTCCGATTTGGCTTCGTATTCGTATGCTTTTTTGTAGCGACTGATCGCTGCTTTGTATTTGTTTTCACTCACTAGTATGGAGGCCAAGTCACTTTGATAGGTTCCCATCTGCTCTGAGATTCCTTTTTTAATGGCTTTCTCCAAATGCTCCACACTTTTATCCATATCCCCCAGTTCCTTATAAGCTAGCCCTAAATAATGATGCGTTCGATCCGAATCTTTTCCCCTGGCCACAATCCGCTCTAAGTGAAAAACGGATTGATCTAAGCTGTCTGTTCTCAAATAGGCGACCCCTAGCATCATTTGATAATAGTCACTGGTATCTCCCAGGGACATCGCTTTTTCAATAGCGTAGGCAACAGTCGGGTAATCCTTTTGCTTTTGAAATAAGCGAGCCTGGTTATATAGGAGTTTAATATTATTGGGGTCAATATTTAATCCTTTTTGTAGTACGCGTTCTGCGTATTCCAATTCGTTCAGGGCCAGGTAGATGTCGCTCAACTGATCGATAATCTCTACATCTCCTTCATTGAGTTCATGTGCCCTGATAAAATAGCCAATCCCCTGCAACGTTTTATTTAAGCGCAAAACGGCATAACCCATTCGCTTGAAATAATAGCTATTGGTAGAGTCGATAGCAATGAGTAGTGCGTATTGCTTCTCGGCTTCTTGATAGTTGTTGATTCGCTCATAAATAGATCCTAATGAGCTCAGGGCATTGGTGTTGAGCGAATCCAGCTTCAATACTTTCTTGTAGAATAGCCGGGCATCGGGATAACGCCCCATCTGAAAATTGCAGTAGGCTATTTTCAATAAGAAGCTCATGTTTTCCTGATCATGGATGTGGCATTCACTCAGCAATTCTAAAGCCTGATCAAACTGAAACGCATTCATCAACTCTAGTGCTTCTTGGTATAAACCTGTCTCTTATACACATCTCCGAGCCCACGAGACCGAGGCTGATC
>CAJXUM010000372.1 GCA_913060855.1 uncultured Lewinella sp.
AGATCAGCCTCGGTCTCGTGGGCTCGGAGATGTGTATAAGAGACAGATCATATACGGTAGCAGAGGAAAGCGTTTTCCAGGGATTTTTCATGGATTTATTTTCGAGAGAAAAATCAAAAAGAAGGTCGCTGATACTTACTAAAAGGGACTAACGGGTCCTGCTAATAATTGGGCAATCAACCTGTCAAATAAATCAGGCCTTGAAACATAAATAGCAACCAAGGTAAATATGAGCCCATACAATGCACCCCAAAGGTGTGCATTGTGACCGATATTATCCGCGCCTTTTTTATCCATGTAGGAAGAATAAGCCAAATACAAAATGCCAAAAACAATAGCTGGAACAGGCGGAAACTGGAACCAAGACCAGGGAGAAAAGACAATGTAAAAGAAAACCAGCGCAGATGTAGCTCCCGAGGCCCCTAAGGCTCGGTAACCTACATCATCTTGGTGTCTAAAATAGGTAGGTATGCCTGCGACGATGATGGCACTCAAATAGAACACGATGAAAACAATTTTTCCATAGTCTTCTCCAAAAAGCATACTGAAAACATCTTCCGCCATCGTCCCAAATTGATAGAGGACAAAGACATTGATAAATAGGTGCGGCCAGCTGCCGTGGACGAAACCAGAAGTGAGAAAGCGGAAAAACTCTCCCTTGCGCTTTATCTCATAGGGGTAAAAGAGCAAGCGGGAGCTGATCGTTGGATTTTGCAAAGCTTGATAAGAAATGGCACAGGTCATGATCAGAATAATCAGTGTAATCGACATAAGCTTTTATTCATTATGATAAGGCTCATTTCTAAGAATAGTCATGGCCCGATAAAGTTGTTCTAAAAAAAAGAGACGAATCATCTGATGTGAAAACGTCATTGTGGACAGCGCCAATTGCGCCTGCGCCCGTGCATACAAAGTGGCAGAAAAACCAAAGGCTCCACCAATCAAGAAGATCAGGCGGCGTTCGGGACGCATTAGCAGTCGGTCGAGGTGCTTGGCAAAACGCACGGAGCTAAAAGAATCCCCTTTTTCATCCAATAGTACTAAAAGGTCTTCTGACTTGAGTTTTGATAAAATACGCTGACCTTCTTGCTCTTTGACGGCAAGGGCATTGATGCCTTTGCCCGCTTTTACATCAGGAATCACTATCATCTTAAACGGTAAATAATGCCCTAAGCGCTTTTCATAGATCTCAATCCCCGTCTTGAGGTATTTTTCACTTGTCTTACCGACCACCCATAATTCCACTTTCATCTTGTACGGTTAAAATAAGGATAGTTCCTCCATCAAAGAAGGACGTTCTGCGTAATCTTTTCTTATGATTTGCACCAATTCATTACCTATTCTGTGCGCTCCCAGGCGATGTAGGTGTTGAATGATAGCTCGAATTTTCGTGGATGTAATTCTACCTAAGTGTGCATTGAGGTAGTTTTGCACCTCAGCCACATAAATAGGTTGGAGTTCCTTTTGATAATCAGGTAGTAAGAATTTATCAAAGTTGAGCAGCAGATCTATACTGGGATAGCGTTTGATAAAGTCTAACAGCTGTTCAATCAATTGTTCTTCTCCAAAAATTTGAGGAAGCAGTGCATTGAGCTTTGGATTATCTTCCAGCTTTTTCAATTTCAGCAATAATTTCTGTAGTACTTCTGGCCATTCTTCAGCTGCGGCCTGCTTAATTTTCCGGAAATACCTGATTTCCTTAGATTGTAAAAAGAGCTCTTCTGCTAATTTTATAGATTTCGTCCTGTTTTTCTGCAGTTCAGCTAGTCGCAGCAATTGTGTTTTGTAAACGACTTTTTCAGCAGCAGATTTAGCCAATTTAATGGCTGTCCGAGCAAATTGTTCGGCTTTTTTATAATCCTGTTGCTTGATCACATAGTTGATGAGCACCTCCAATTCAGCTTCCCCCTCAACGCTATGCGCAATATACTGTTGAATCATTTTCTTTCCATACTTTCTTTCCCAAACAGAATAGTGAAAGTACAGCGCCTGTGGAAGCGCTTTTTCTTCCTGTCGATATTGATCCAAGATTCTGGAGGAGATTTCCAGCAATAAATCTTGCTGCTGGTCATCCTCTATCAATTTTATCAAGAGCGGGTGAAAAAGATGATCCAGTTGATGATTGCGATAGGCAATTTTTTGTACTTCTTCTAGACAGAAGTCCCAAATCCGGTCTTTTAATGCCGGCGGGATGGGCGCTTCAATCAATTGCCCGAGTACTTTGAACGTATTTTCAAGCGGAGCTTGTAAGATTTCTTCTTCGCTAATAATTTTGCCCAGGATAGGTGGGATCTTAATAAGGATACTTTGACCCAAGGCAAAAACCTCTGCATAATGCTGTTGCAGTAAATGAATCTGCATCTGTCCAACCATCTCTTCCATAATCTTGGCGATATTGCCGGCGCCTCGCTTGTTGAAGGAACGATCTGGTCTTCTAGCCATTTGTAAAACGGCATTCATCAATTGCAGGTATGCTTTTTGACTATCTACAGATGGGACTTTATAGGCATACCTTGCTTTCAAACTAAGCGCGAAAGTCCTGTTCTGCCGCGTAAAATCCTTGATTACTTCAATCAATTCTTCTTTGCTGAGCTGGTCTAAGACTTGTTGGATGCTTAATTTTTTACTAGGCTTGGCCGATTGTTTGGCCGTTCGTTTGGCCTTTTTTTCTTCATTTTTACGGCGACGCAAAGCCAATAGCGACGCGACGATGTGCGGACAATTTTTTTGCGCTTTAAAGATATCGCAATCGCAAGTAAATGCTTTGATTTTGGACGGGGTAATCTGGATCTCTACCTCAAACTTTGCATCACCTTCCTCAATGACTTTAAATGCCCATAAGTGAGACTCTATTTCTTCTAAGGATAAGATGCCATCTTTGGCTAAAATATCTTCCCCCTGAATCAGCAAGGATTCATCAATGTGGCGTTCTATTTGTTGAAGGAAGAAATTCATTGGTGGCATACAATCACTGGGAATCTTTTAATAACGGTTTCTAGTAGCTAAACGGATATTGACCAAATTTAGACTTCGATAGTCTTGTTCCAATGTTTTCTTTATTGAAAGAAACTATAATAATAGTCACAGAGGGACAAAAGATCAAATTTAGGCTTTGTCAGTCAAAAAGTAATCCTATCGTGAAAAAAAATATAAAAGATTGGGAAGGGGGGAAGAAAAACCCGATTTTCGCCCCGCTTTATCGCACATAATCGCAGCGGGAAAAGTGTACTTGATCATGTCGAGAAATTTCATGAGTAAAAAAATAAGTTTTGAAACTATCTAAAAGCACTGCAATACTGTTGATACATTGTCCCGATCAAAAGGGGTTAGTGGCTTCGGTAACGGATTTCCTCCATAGTAATAATGGTAATATTATTAGTTTGGAACAACATGTGGATCGAGCGGAGGAACGATTTTTCATGCGCGTGGAGTGGGAGTTGACAGACTTTGCGATTCCAGAAGAAAAGATCGATGATTTTTTCGGTACGCTAATCGGTCAGAAGTTCCGTATGGAGTGGCAACTTCATTTTACAGATCGTAAACCGAAGATGGCGATTTTTGTATCAAAGGCTTCTCATTGTTTGTATGACATTCTTCAACGCTATATGTCGGGAGAGTTTAAGGTTGATATCACGGCGATTATTGGTAATCATGATAATCTGCAGTATTTGGCCGAACGTTTTGATATTCCTTTCCACTTGTACCCGATTACCAAAGAAAACAAGGCGGCACAAGAAGCAGAAGAGATCCAATTATTGAAGGACTTGGGGATAGATTTTGTGGTACTTGCCCGATATATGCAAATACTCTCCAATGATTTTGTAGATCATTTTCCCAATCAGGTGATCAATATCCATCATTCCTTTTTACCCGCCTTTAAAGGGGCTAGGCCTTATCATTCTGCTTTTGAAAGAGGGGTGAAAATTATTGGGGCTACTAGCCATTATGTTACGGCGGACCTAGACGAAGGGCCGATCATTTTTCAAGATGTGGCCAAGGTCTCACACAAGGATACCGTCTTAGACTTAAAGCGTAGAGGAAAAGATTTGGAAAAACTGGTGCTGTCTCAGGCTATTTGGCGTGAAATACAGCATAAGATCTTACCCTATAAGAATAAGACGATCATTTTCGATTAATCGTTGAAATAGCAGTTATTGAATAATAGGCTCCCCTATAAAAACTTGAATTTCCGGTGAAATTCGAATCCGGATTTTGAGAATCAAGGGTTCCTGTAATGGACTAGCTGTTTTCTCATGGAGCTGATAAGCCGTTCGGATAGTGGTAAAGACCGTATTGATAGCCGACGTCTTTTTGTTCTGCTCAATGATATCCTGGATTTTTTCCATCGGAAACTGTCCATGGGGGCTTTTCATTTCCACTTCTACGGAAGGGCTAATCGCCGCTCCGAGCGCAAAACTAGTCATCTCAAATCCATAGGACTCCAGTTTTGGGAATATCTGTAGCCATTCTTCAATCAGCCTAAAGCTTTTCTCCTTGGCACCATCGCCAATAGCATTGGTTTGATCTTTAATGACTTCAGATACGTCTTGCAGTACTTTTTTGATTTTATCAATCATTATTTGAATTTGATCTCTCCGTCCAATTTTACTTTTTGATCGAGAATATCAAGCATGAGATTTTCTACTGTTACTACTTTCCCAGCAATCTCCGCATTAGGTATCGTGGTATTCTTTACTTTACCTGGCATGTGATAGATGGTCTTATAGGTAGAAGCACTTAGTAGCATCGACATCATTCCCTTAGTCTCTTCATCTAATAAGCCTTCCAAGGGCGGGGCGGCCGAGCGAGCAAATAGCTTTTTCTTTTTCATGCTGAATAGGTTCCCAAATTCTGAGAACTGTCCTCCGCCAAACATAGGACTTGCACCAGCACCTTCCTCTTGTTTTTCACTCACTTTTTTCATTACATTCGAAATGGTCTCCATTTCTTCCAAAGAATTGAAATTAACGGTTAGCCCCATTTTGAGCTCCCCTTTATCTTCATTGCCTATCATATTGACAACTACTTGATCCAATAACTTCTGATCGGCAGCACTTAAGGCCTTGGCTTCTGGGGCACTGCCAAAGGTGAAGGAGGTATCCATATCCATGAAATCAATCCCGGCCTTGCTGCCTTCTGATTTCATGGCTTCTCCGATGGCTTCCTTCATAAAAGGATCACTCAGTATTCCACTCATATCCATGGTTAGTAGGTATTGTCCTGAGCCATTTTTTTGGAGGTGAACCTCCTCTAGAATATCAAAGCAGCTAGTGAAAAAAAGTAATGAAATACCGAGAAATAATTGCCAGATACGCTTCATATTATTCAATTTTGATGCGCTTATCAAAGACCTAACCAACATCTAGTCAGGTCTCCGATAAGCTTATATTTTTTACTAAGATAATTTGGAGACCGCCTCTTTAATACGACGGATAGCCTCTAAAAGTTGTTCTTCCGAAGCAGCATAAGACAAACGGAAGCAATTGTCTGCTCCAAAGGCGCTTCCTGTTACCACGGCTACGTGAACACTCCCTAATATATAATTACAGAAATCATCTGCATTGTTGATGGTCGTTTTGCCATCAGACGTACCGAAGAATTCGCTAATATCTGGAAAGAGATAAAAAGCGCCCTCTGGTTTGTTGACTTTGAAGCCTGGGATTGCACTCAGACCTTCAATGACCAAATCTCTTCTTTTCAAAAAAGTCTCCTTCATTTTCAAGCTAGGCCCCATATCTGCCATCAGCGCATAAGCTGCAGCTTTTTGACTAAAGGCATTGGCTCCGGAGGTGATTTGTCCTTGTATCTTATTGCAAGCGCCTGCAATTTCCATTGGCGCGCCGATATAACCCAAGCGCCAACCTGTCATCGCAAAACCTTTTGAAAAGCCATTGACGGTGACTGTTCGATCCTTTACATTCTCAAACGAACCTATACTGACGTGTTGGCTACTAAAGTTGATATACTCATAGATTTCATCAGCGATGATCGTAATATCGTCGTGTGAAGCCACTACATCGGCAATATCTTTTAATTCGGCCGCTGAATAAACCGAGCCTGTCGGGTTACAAGGAGAAGAGAACAATACCGCACGAGTTCGATCGGTAATAGCTGCTTCAAGTTGCGCTTTAGTGACCTTATAATCTTGCTCGATGCCTGCTTTGACCAAGACAGGAACACCTTCAGCCAATTTTACGATTTCAGAGTAGGATACCCAATAAGGAGCCAAAATAACTACCTCATCACCTGGATCTAACAGCGCAAGACAAACATTGGCGATCGATTGCTTAGCACCATTAGAAACCACAATCTGCTTAACGCCGTAGTCAAGATTATTGTCACGCTTGAATTTGTGTTGGATCGCCTCACGTAGTTCTACTAGTCCTGGAACTGGCGTGTACTTGGTAAATCCATCATCAAGCGCCTTCTTGGCGGCCTCTTTGATGTGTTGGGGGGCTGTCTCTTATACACATCTGACGCTGCCGACGAAGAGGATAG
>CAJXUM010000373.1 GCA_913060855.1 uncultured Lewinella sp.
ATCAGCCTCGGTCTCGTGGGCTCGGAGATGTGTATAAGAGACAGGAATGTTATTGAAGTGTCTCTGGCTTCGCCGAATGTCATATGGACGGCTGGGAATGTGGATGAAGATGAAAATATCGTCGTTTCTTCCGACGGTGGATTTACCTTTGAGGCTACTGCCCCTTACCCCGATGCTAATTTGGGGAGAGTAACGGGCTTGACTACTCATCCTACTGATCCTGCTACGGCTTTCGCACTCTTCTCCATGGCCGATAGTCCCAAAATTCTGAAGACGACAGATGGAGGAACAACATGGAATGACCTATCTGGTTTTGTGACTAACCAGCCTGAAAGCACCAATGGCTTCCCCGATGTGGCCGTCTATAGTCTTCTGGTGATGCCTTTCGATACCAATCAGATTTGGGCGGGAACGGAGATTGGCTTGTTTGAGTCATTGGATGGCGGACAAAGCTGGCAATATGCCGATAATGGACTGCCGCCGGTTTCCATTTGGGAAATGAAGATTGTTAATGATGAGATTGTCATCGCGACTCATGGACGAGGCATTTGGAGCCTGAGCTTGCCCGAATTGGAAGGTTATGAGCCACTAGAGGTATTGCTTGGCCCAAAAATTGCCCTTAATAGAGCGGGATTTGATGGGATTGTAGATGCGGTCATTAATTTACGTTCCCCCTATGATTCGACTGTTATTACGGCTAGCATTCCAATAGATAACAATGAGGTGCTCAGCCAAAAGTGGAAATTAGTAGAGAATGAAGTAGCCGGCAATGCTGCTATTGAGTTTCAACTACCTCTCGACTCTGACTCTATCTATGTTGGACTGATTGAGGTGACTTCTTATGTGGATGGTGTACCCTATCGATCAGCTACTTCAACACAGTTTTACGATGTAGATGATGATCCTATTACAAATTATAGCAATGATTTTGATCAAGGACAATCCGATTTTGCCCGTTTAGGTTTCAATGCCTATCGTGCGCCTGGCTTCGATGATGCCGCTTTACATTCACCCCATCCATACCCTGGGAATAATCAAGAATTTATCGCTGTTTTTCAAAAACCGATCCTCATCGATCCCAATCAGTCGATCTTATCCTTTGATGAAGTTGTATTGGTTGAACCGGGAGATTCAGATGATTTTTCCTCTATCTTCTTTTATGATTTCGTGACGGTCGAAGGAACAACAGATGAGGGGCGTACCTGGACAACAATTGAAGGCTATGACTCCCGCGATAATCCAATTTGGTTACAGGCCTATAACAATAATCGCAGTGGCGCGCCCGATTTGATCCTAGAGCGCAGCATTGATCTACTCGAGCATTTTGAGGCTGGTGAACAGGTGTATTTGCGCTTTAGGCTCGTATCTGACCCTAGAGCAGAAGGGTGGGGTTGGAGTATCGATAACCTGAATCTTCAATCAGAAGTAACGACAAGTACACGGCCTAGCGTCTCTTTGGCATTGGAAGTGGAGAGTTTTCCCAATCCTTTTTCAGCATCGACTACATTGAGGTATACCTTGTATGAAAAGAGCCAGGTGCAAGTGGATTTATTCGACCTATCAGGTAAACGATTGATGACACTTATCCAGGAGCAACAGCCTGCTGGTCCACATGCCTATCAGGTCAATACTAGCCGTTTGCCCGCCGGGACGTATTATTGCCGATTCCAGGCGGATGATCAGGTGAAAACCCTGAAATGGATAAAGAATTAAGGGATCCGGCTGATAGCGCGAATAATCCCTAGAACAATTGAATTACCTCGTGTACTTACTTGTTAAAAAAGTGGTACTTTCAAGCATAATGAGTAAGCGTCGAGTCATAACGATCAAGGACATAGCGAGGAAATTCAATTGTTCGCCTTCTACGGTTTCGCGGGCGTTGAATAACCATCCTTCAATCAATATATATACCAGAAAGAATATACAGGAATATGCTGAAAAGCTAGGCTATCAGCCTAATCAGGTATCCTTAAGTCTTTTGAATAAGAAAACCTACACCGTAGGCGTGATTGTGCCCAATATCACGGGCTATTTTAATGCAGCCATTTTGGATGGGATTCAGACGATTTTAGAACCACAAGGGTATGCCCTGAATATTTTCCAGACGAATGAGTTTTATGAAGCCGAGGTGAATTATATCCATAAATTACTCGCCAATCGAGTAGATGGAATTTTTGTATCCGTGGCGAGTGAAACGAAGGATTATGCCCATTTTGAAAAAGTGATTAAGCAAGAGATACCCCTCATCTTTTTTGACCGAGGCTGTGAGGTAGAAGCTAATCAGGTAAGGGTGGATCATTATATGGGAGCCGTGATGGCGGTGGAGCATCTGATACAGATGGGCTGCCAGCGAATTGCCCACTTAAAAGGCCCTGAGGGCTTATCCGTTACCGAAGAGCGATTAACCGCCTACTATGATGTTTTGAAGAAGCACAAGCTACCCATCGAAGAGAAATACATCTTGCCAGCTGGCTTTAGAACCATAAAAGGAGTCTATCCCACCCAAAAACTATTGGCACTGCCCGATCCGCCAGATGGTATTTTTGCAGTCAATGACAATATCGCTATGGCGGCAATGCACGTGATTCGAGAGCATGGCTTACGGGTACCCGATGACATTGCCATCGTAGGTTTCGATGATGAGCCACATGCGGCCTATTGTTTCCCTACCCTCAGCACCATTGCACAGCCTACCCTGGAATTGGGCAAGGAAGCTGCACATCTTTTCCTCCAACAACTTCAGTCAGAAACAGAGAACTTCACCGCTAAAGAAGTGGTTTTACCTTCTCAGTTGATCATCCGAAACTCTTCACTAAAAAACCATCTGCCGACTACAAATTGACCAAAGCTCCGGTTTTAAAAGAATGGGTGAAAGCGGTAGCTGCCTTTGTCGCTGCGGTAGCATCTGATAACTGCAAGTCGGGCCTTCTGCCTTCCAAAATGCAATTGACGAAATCTTGCGTCATGAGCAGAAAGGCTTCTTCGAATCGATCCCAGAAGGTTTCTACACATTCCTGCCGCACCCCATGCTGGTCATAAATCTCTACCCGATTCAGGGCCGCAGGGCGGCCAATGCGAAGGCTTCCTAGCGTCCCGACGACCTCTGTATAGGTATCGTGCCCGTGCATCGCGGTGCGGCTAGCATTGAGAACGGCCATACTCCCATTTTGAAAAGTGCAAGTCGTCATGACATTATCCGCATCACCTGCTTCGCTAAAGGCGGGATACTTGAAGGCTCCGCCAATAGACCAAACCTGCTGCATCTCCGACCCCAGAAACCAGCGAGCCAAGTCAATATCGTGCACATTGAAATCGTGAAAAATGCCCCCACTTTTTGTCACATATTGGATTTGCCAATCTGCTATGGTGTCTTTGTCGACCGTTTGTGAACGGACTAAATAAGGTTTTCCGATCGCTCCGGCTTCCACTTTATCCTTCGCATAACGATAGCTAGGATCGTACCGTCTAACAAAGCCTACCATGGCGATTTGATCAGGGTATTGTGCGGCTATAGCTTCTACTGCTTCGCACTCCGCAACATTTACACCCAGCGGCTTTTCACTAAAGACATGTAACCCAGCTTTTAAGGCCTCACTAATATGGGTAGGATGCATATCCGTTGAACTGATCACAAAAATGGCCTCCAGCCCGGGCAAGGCTAACATCTCGTTATAGTCCTTGAATAAGTGTGGAACTTGCAGCGTGTCCCTCGCAAAATCCAACTCAGCGGGTAGAATACTACAGGCGGCTACTAGTTGCGCTTGGGGGATTTTGAAGGCGAGATCCCTCCCGTATTCCTTTCCCAATCTGCCGAGACCTACTATTCCGATATTTATTTTTTTCATTGGTTTGGTTAATATAAGCTACGTGAATGATGAAGAACGACGGCTGGTGGAAAAAGATAACGGTAATTGAACTTAGTTATTTATTCTTCATTCCTAAGTAAGACTTCAGAAGTTTTCTTTGTCACGCCGTGGGAAACTTCTGAAGTCACAGCCCGAGTTTTGCTTGACAAACAATTCATCTTGAATATTGTCTCCTTAAGTAGAGAAAGATAAAACCTTTACTCGATCCATTTGCGTGCAAACGTTTGAAATTTTAAGCATCTTGCAAATCGATTAGAAATGCTGACTCATCCCTTATCGTTTACGTGTATGGGATCTAAAAACAGGATAATGTTCAATACGGGTATATCACTTTGGAGTTGCTTTCCTTTACTATTAGCCACATGGGTTTTTACCCATCAGGAAACACCTGTAATGGAAAAGACTCGAGCAGAGAAAGTGGAACAGGGGCAATGGACAACAGAAGTAGACCGCTGTTTATTTGAGCAGATGAAGGACCTGGAAAAAGTATATATCAGCAAGAAAATCTGGAAAGGATATTCCTATCGGGCTTATCCACAATACTTTGTTCATCGCAATGCAGTAGGAACCTTAGACCGAGCTTTTTTAATTAACCCGGTAAGAATACCTCCTAGTGCGATTCGCTTGGATCGGAAGGAGAGCATGGGGTTGGATGTGTGGCGATATGACGGCCATTTGGCCAAAGCCGACGTAGCCTTGTTTGGGCCATTTGGCAATGAATTATTTGAATTTGATCTGCTAATCGGGAATGTGGAGCACTATCTACAAGTCTATACCGACGACTTAAGTAGAGACTCGGATGATCCAACACAGACCGTTTCCTTTTCTATTCATGAAAATTTCCATCGCTACCAAAACAAGTGGGAGTGGGTCCCAGAAGCGCAACAAGATTTTAGGAATTTTCCCGTTCAGCAGAAATTGCTTGAATTGCAGATTCTTTGCCAGGAAATAACCAAAGATTTACCGCTGGAGAAGATCACAAAAGCAGCAGCTCGGAATTTATTGGAACAATATGTGGCTATTAGAACGGAAGAAATGAATTTGGATCCTACAAAGGGCCGTTTGATTAAGAACCACGAGCTATACCAAGAACAAATGGAGGGCTCTGCCAGGTATATTGAGACGATGGCAAGTTTAGCCGTCTTCGATCGAGATTCTTTTCCTTCTAGTTTTGGCTATTCGTTATTTGAATTTCATGTTGAAACTAAGGAGGATGTTCGTGGAATCGTAGGACAGACGGTCTATTACGGCACGGGCGCTAGTGCAATCTATCTATTGGATCAAGTAGGTTATCCGATTGAAGAAATGGAGCAAGGGAAGACGCCTTACGATCTGGCCAAAACCTACCTCGCGCTATCGCCCCAGCAAATGAATCAAGCCTTGGCTCGCGCTAAGTCGATTCCCAATTGGCCGGCTGTTCAAAAACTGGCAGCGGAATGGGCCAGCTTTTAATACTACAGCTGCCGTCTACTAGACATTTAGAAGACAGAAGCGACCTGCCTGCCTGTAAAGAATGTGAAAAAGACTCTGAGGTGCACCTTCTGTTCTATCTCTAGCCCATCTGTCTGCTGGCCTCTTTTAGTTACTATTTTGCTTAGTCGCCTTTCATCCATTTTCCAATTATCTCCTCCGCTACCTTTTGGCAGAATAGTGCATTTTCTCCTGATTGAATAGTCACAACGAGGGTTTCTCCATCTTGGTCCTTAGTTCGGAGACTGCGGGGGAGCCCCACCGGTGATTGGCCCGTGAAGACACCATAAAAAACACAAGCGGTCAGATAGGTGCCAAGGATAGAAGGGTGACTGCCGTCTTCATCATAAAGTGGGAAGCCAGGGCGCAATGTTCTAGCGCGCTCCCAGGCGGGCCCGACGGGAACAATCGTAGCCCCCGTTTCGTGGGCTCGGAGATGTGTATAAGAGACAGATCGTAGCCCCCGTTTTTTGCGCCAATTTCTTGAACTTTTCCGTGATGGGGGCTTGCATATACGGATCCCATTCACGAGCCCAACTGAGGTAAAGGTAGACTCGTGCTCCTTCTGCTTCAATTACATCAGTAAGTAATTGTCCAAAGTGGAATAAACTATCGGGGCGGTCAATCGCACTGCGACTGTGGTTCTGTAAGACTACCGCATCGAAATCGCCTGTTTTGATCAACGACAAGGTATTCAAGCCTCGCTCTCCTCGCCAGTGTTCGCCCCAATTAGCCCCACCTACGGTGGATTGGCGGGTTTGGGTAGGCAGCTCTTGCGACTGCATCATAAGACCTGTCAGCTGTGGAAGGTTCCAAAAGTAGGTATAACTATTTCCAACAAATAGAACATTTTTCGGAATCTCTGCCTGGGCTTGAACTAGTTGGCCTAGCCCGAGTAGTAATGTAAGTAGTGTCAGTAGCCGTAAAGAATTCATAGACTTATTTCTTTGCTTTTTCTTGGGTGAAAGTTCCATTGGTTAAGATTTCAACGGTTTTAGCATGTGGGAGTACATCTTCTCGATAAAAATAGACATCCCGTAATTCATTCTTAGAAAACAACTGCAATTGATCGCCAAAATGCGGCGAACCCGCTTGCGTAGAATTACCATAACTCAACAAAGCCCTGTCTCTTATACACATCTCCGAGCCCACG
>CAJXUM010000374.1 GCA_913060855.1 uncultured Lewinella sp.
GATCAGCCTCGGTCTCGTGGGCTCGGAGATGTGTATAAGAGACAGGAAATGGATGCTTCAATCCTAGACTGATTATTTTTTATAGTCATAGCCGGGCTATGACTGGAAGATAACAGAGGATAGGGGTGAATCCAGACACAAAACGGAAGGCAATTTTTTGATCCGACTAAACACCATAAAACAATTTCTCATGCCTCAAACTGATGTTAAGGAAGACATCCTGAAAGCTCAATATCAGGACCTTTCTGATTTTGAACTCAAACAAGAATTCCACAAAATCCGGAAAAACCATTCAAAGGACAACATGATCGAGGATCTCATGCAAATGAATGCCCTCATGGAAGTAATGAAGGAACGTAATATTCCTGTCCCAGTGGCTAGCGAACAGATACGTGCTCAGTCAGAGCATACCGAAAAAGGCCCCAATTATATAGGTGCTATTTTGGGTTTAGTGATCTGCCTGGTAGGCTTAGGTTTGACGATTGCCTCTTCAGGGCAAACGATCTTCTATGGAGCTATTTTGGTGGGATTCGTGATGATGATCAAAAACATGATTCCTTCCTAAAAACTAGCCAAAAAAAATGCGCCATCACGCTCTAGAGTGTGATGGCGCTGGTCGTTATAAAACCATAAGCTTTCCAGTTCCCTGTTGTCGGGAACCGCTTAGGCGGAAATAATAGTGACCGGTGGGTAAATTTTCCACTGGGAGAGTGAATTGTTCCGCTCTAATGTTGTTTGTCATAAACACCTTTTGACCTTTACTGTTGAATACTTCCAAACGTAAGGCTTCCAGGCGCGGGTTGGAAAAAAGTAGTGTGGTTTGATGCTTTGCAGGGTTAGGTTGAACGCTGATCGCAATTGCGCTACTAGGTGAACTATCGACTGAAACCAGTCCTAGTTCAACGCAGCCATTGCTGATGATCGGAACCACCTGCTCTCCGTATTCATTCACCAATTCGATTACTTCATCCAAACAAATGGTGGAGTTGTTGATATCGAAAAAATGAATCCGACAGAGTGGCTTAAAAGCATCGGATTTTCGGATGGTAGCATCTTCAAAGGGTAAGCTGGCTACCACAGCTTTATTGATATTATTTCGTAATGAGACCGGGTAAGTAATGGGATCAATCAGACTTTCTGCACGGACAATGGAAAAACCATCCATTTTCAATTGGTAAGCCTTGATATTGCTCATTGGATTCTTGATGGCTAGATCGATGTACCCCAACTTGTAATTTACGTCATGCACGGTCAGTTCTACAATATCACGACTATTTTGTAATCCTAAAGGAAACTCGCAATGATCATGCGTACCTTGGCCGGCATGGATATGGGACTCGCCGTATCGAATGCAACTTTGCAACAAGGCGGCATCGTATATGGTGATCTCCCCATCTCCGCTGAGATCTAAACATGGCGTGGCTTCCAGAGACTCCGTCATGATGCCGTCCAAGTACAATACCAGATCCTGTTGATTGAGTATCCCATTACCATCAATATCTCCGCTTACCGCCTGGCCATTGCACACCCCTTCACAATCGAGTTGAGCAGAGCCATAGGGCAGGCCAGTACAATCAGTGACAGGATCACAGTATCGGTCGACCGTCATTTCCAGCTGACCGGAGGAGCGATCGAGGAAGACACACACCTGTGCCCAATTATTATCGATACTTTCTTCATACTGCCCGAGGTAATCGGGTGCATTATTCCAATTGATTCGTGTGACCAAGGTATACATGCCATCTGGAAGATCAGTAACATCTATCCATTGGCACTGCAGTTCCGCCCAGTAGCGATCGAGACAACCCGGAGAAATGCCCATCAAGTCACAACTGAACTGCTGCTCACCCGTTGGACAAGCCAGGTCCATCACACAAAAACCATTTTTAAATCCGCCTGGTATCTTATTACCCACGGCATCAAAAACAACGTACTCTGCGTAGCCTTCGTAGTGAAAGTGGTTGTGACAATTATTCCAGGTAAACTGGTTGTTTGTCGTAGAGGGCACACCAAGGAAATAAGCTTTCTCGCCGATATTATGGATCTCTGTATCAAAACGGATAATGTCCCTTTTACCATAACCACTCACACATTGTTCTTGAATGAGGCACTGGTCATTGACATGAATCGTGTCCAATTTCAGGGTACTAATGAATAGGTCCTCGTTGATGGCCAAATCTGGGCCTTGTGGACAAGCGGGATCATATCGAGGAATACATGTTCCATCATCTATTGTGGCTAAAGGGTTGAAATTGCATGAATTAGGATCAGTGCAACCTTGCACCTGGCCGAGATATTGTATTTCCCATTCTATGGGACTAAGGCAATCATTTGCTTTGTCTCCAATTCTTATGAGATAGGCCTTGCCGGGTTGTAAGAAGGCCTGAACATGGGCTTGAGGACCACAATCATCGGTATCATCATTAAAGAAAATCGTCCCAGCGTTATCTTCTGCGTCACCATTTCCTTCACAAGTATCATACACCCAAATCTTGGTATCGCAGCTATTGGTTCCACAAGTATTGATGAGGTAAAGCCCTACAGAATCGGGAGAGAAGCGATACCAGTGGTTGTCAAAAGCCGTGGTATATCTTGCATTTACTGCGATGTCGGTCGGATCATCACAGGCCTCGCCATTCTGACAAAAAAGACGAAATTGAGCTGTTTTATTGAAGGCTTGGTTGGATAGGATTACTTCTTCATCGGTGCTGATTCGGAAATAACCCGGTGAGCCGATGCCATCGCCATAGCTGTCATTAATGTTGAAAGTCAGACAGCTGCCTATTGGTACACAAACCCGATGAGCGTACAATCGATTGTTAGCATACAAGCCGTGTTGAATTCCGATAATCGTTTCTCCATTTACATCGAGTAATTCCCAGGATGTTTCATAGCCAAAGCGATCGGTGCGAATTTCAATTTCGATCATCTGCTCTCCTGGTGGACAATCCGTTGAGGCCCAAATAGATTGTAAGGAACTCGTGACGAGAAGAAGAAATAAAGTAGTTCGTAGTTTTTGCATTTTCCCTTAGTATAGATCATTTTGATACGCGTTATTGGTATCAAGTCCTAATTGACTAAAGGGGGACAGGTGTTTAAAAAACGGTGTTGGGTTGAAAAGATATATGTTTACAAAAGTTTATAGGTAAAACTTAGGTAATCAATTCAGTAGCGAAAGGTTATATATAGTAATGGGACAAAAGATCGGTATGTAGTAGCGTCAAATCTAGGAATAATTTCCCCAAAAAATAAATCGAGATCAAGTTTTTTTCCGAAAGTATATAAAAAAATAATATAACATTATAATTTCGTTATTGTACTAGGTGAAATTGGAAAAGAGTGGACAAAAGGAGCACTTAAGCCCATAGGATTAGGCTATAAATAACGATCTTTGCCTTCTTCAATCGATGCATTATGAAAAAAACGCTATACATTTTATTCTCCTTGTTGTTTATGCAGGGACTTTTTGCGCAAGAAAGTCGCACGATTTATCATCGTGCGAAGGTTATTCTGCAACAAAAGGAAATTAAGCCGCTGCAACAATTGGGGGTGGAGATGGATCATGGTGTTTTTTATCCGGGGAAGTATTTGATCAATGATTTTTCGGAAGAAGAAATTAGCTTGATTCAAGGCGCTGATTATGAGGTGGAGATCTTGATTGAAGACATGGTTCGCTTTTATCAATCCGAGAATCGAGATGCTACCCTAGATGTTCGAGGACCAGCTGACTGCAATGGCAGCAAAATTCGAGACTATCAAGTACCCGCTAATTTTCAGTTGGGTTCCATGGCTGGATTTTTCACCTATGCGGAAATGCTAGCTGAGCTAGACCAAATGCGGATTAAATATCCCCACCTGATCACTGCCCGAGAGCCTATCGGGACCAATCTAAGCCCGAAAGGAAATCCATTATATGCTTTAAAAATATCAGATAATCCCAATGAGGATGAAGCTGAGCCGGAGGTATTGTATACGGCATTGCACCATGCTAGAGAGCCGAATAGTCTATCTCAACTGATTTTCTATATGTGGTACTTGCTGGAGAACTACGACAAGGATGAGGAAATCCGGTATTTGCTAGATCATACTGAAATGTACTTTATTCCTTGTGTCAATCCCGATGGTTATCTTTTTAACCAGGAAATAGAACCCGGTGGGGGAGGACTGTGGCGGAAAAACAGGAGGGTGTTGCCCGATGGTTTTGTCGGAGTAGATTTAAACCGCAATTATGGCTATCAATGGGGATTCGATAATAGTGGTTCTTCGCCCAATCCACAATCAGATGTCTTTCGCGGTACGGCTCCTTTTTCCGAAATGGAAACCCGGACGGTGAGGAATTTTTGCGAAGCCCATGATTTCCGCGTAGCCCTTAACCACCATACTTATGGTAAGTTAATCGTGTATCCTTGGGGATATTCCGATACACTAACCCAAGATGCAGCGGTATTTTCCAGTTGGTCTGAGTTATTTGCTTTACAAAATAATTTCTTAGCAGGTACAGGTAGCGAAACGGTAGGCTATACCGTGAATGGTGATGCCGATGACTGGATGTACGGTGCGCGTGAGATTATTGCTATGACGCCAGAAGTAGGCGGTGGTGGCCAGAGCGGAGGTTTTTGGCCCGACATAGACCAGATTATTCCCAATTGCAAAGCGAGTATGTGGATGAATCTGTCGGCTGCCCGTGTCTTGCACCGTTTTGGTGTCGCCCGAGATATAGGCCCCCGTATGATTGCCATCGAAGCGCCATTCATCCAATATTCCCTAAAGCGATACGGCTTAGAAAATGGACCCTTGGAAGTAACTATAAAACCACTGTCGCCCAAAATTGCGATGCTCAATAGGACAAAGACCTACAATGATCTTTCCCTCTATGAAGAAGTAGAAGACCAAATGACCTGGCAATTGCAAGGCGATATCACAGAAGGAGAGAGCGTCGCCTTTGAATTGAGTGTAGACAATGGATCCTTTAGTGTAAAAGATACCATTGAGAAAATCATTCATTTACATCCGGCGACCTTTACTGACACGCAGCAAACCGCTGAAAATTGGGATTTGAATAATACCTGGGGCCTCACCAACCAGGATTACATCAGCGGTCCCACCAGTATGACCGATTCACCAGTTGGTAACTATGCCTCGGATGCCACCCAAATAGTAGAAATAAAGAACCACATCAATGTTCCCCTCGATTTCAACACCGCCTACCTAAATTTCTGGGCGAAGTGGGTGACCGAAAGCGATTTCGACTTCGTACAAGTGCAAATATCTGTCAACCAAGCCGATTATATCCCCTTATGCGGCCAACACACCCAGCCCGGCAGCCCCAATCAAAAAGAGGGAGAGCCCGTCTACGATGGCGCCCAACTCGTCTGGGTCAATGAAAACATCTCTTTGACGGACTTCCTGATGCCCGGCGATAGCTTCAAAATCCGCTTTGAGTTGATCAGCGATCGCTTCATCAATAAAGATGGCTTCTATTTCGATGATTTAAATGTCTTTTTCTTCTCGGAGGATACGATCAATGCATTACCCATGAAGGACAATGCTTTCCAAATCAAGGTATTTCCCAACCCAACAAAAGATAAGATCAATATAGATTTGGAAGGTCTAACTAATACCACCGCCCCCATGCCGCTCCAAATCTATGACGTATCGGGCCGTCTCCTTCACCAAACGCAGGACTGGCTCCCGGGTGCTCCTTATACCTTAGCCGTCGGCCATTGGCCCCCCGGGCTTTATCTCGGCCAGCTCAGCACCCCGTCAGGGACCCGCCATCATTTTAAATTTGTCGTTGAGTAAGAGGCGAGAAGTCAGACCGCTACGCTGCGAGAAGCGAGACTGTTAGGCTGAGGCGATGACGAGCCAAGCTGTAGGCACAGGCATGGCCTAGATCATGCTGAATTGCCCCACCCGGCCATCTGTCATCTCTCCTCTGTCTTCTAAACTCCGATCCAGCTCGCCAGGTGAAGCGAGAAGTCAGATAGCTACGCTGCGAGATGCGAGACCGCCGGACTGAGGCGATGACGAGCCAAGCTGCAGACATGCCCCGATAACTCCTAATTGGAACACCCAGCCATCTGTCTTCTCTCCTCTGTTCTCTGCCTTCTAAAACGGCCATCCTAAGCAATGCCTCCCACCCGCAGTAAAATAGGACTCCACCTCCTCGTAGTTTAAGTCGCTGACTAATAATGCTTTACTTTCTTACCCAAAATATAAACCTCTTTTCCTAAAGAAATTTTCATCAAGCTATTGCATAATTCAAAATACTCTTCTATATTTGCATTCCAATATCGCGGAGTGGAGCAGTTGGTAGCTCGTCGGGCTCAAGATATCGGACCTTTGAAGTTATAATTTTGCGATCCATTAAAGCAAAATTAGTATCCAGGAAGCTGGATCATCAATTGTTCGACAAGGGCTGCCCAAGCAGAAATGCCTGGGTGATAATCCTGTCTCTTATACACATCTGACGCTGCCGACGAAGAG
>CAJXUM010000375.1 GCA_913060855.1 uncultured Lewinella sp.
TCTACACTATCCTCTTCGTCGGCAGCGTCAGATGTGTATAAGAGACAGCTATAAGTACAATGACGTACGGGTGAATGTACTGGCGTATTCACTGCTACAGGTTTGGCGTAAGCCACTCCCGCAAGTCCTCAAAGCGCGTATCATGGACCCCATCGGGGCGAGTACGACCTGGCGCTGGTATGGCTATGATAATACCTGGGTGAATATTGATGGTATGAAAATGCAGTCCGTTAGTGGTGGCGGGCATCATGGTGGCGGCGTCTTCATCAATACAACGGACCATGCCCGATTGGGCTTACTTTTTGCCCGTAACGGAAAATGGGAAGACCAACAACTGATTTCAGAAAACTGGGTAAAGATGATCCGTACACCTACGCCTGCCAACGAAAGCTACGGTTATATGTGGTGGTTGAATCAAGGGCCACGTGCATGGGCCGATGTTCCCGATCACATCTATTATGCCGCTGGCTTTGGTGGCAACTTTATCGTCGTAGATGAAGAAAATGATTTGGTAGTTGTTACCCGTTGGTTGGAGCCGTCGCAGATGGGGGCGTTTATGAAACTGGTTTATGCGGCTGTTGAGTAGTTAGCCTTCAAAAATCCTAAAAACAGATTCATCATAAAACTTTCCGATCTCTGCTTGAGAGTATCCTTCTTGGTAACGAGCATATATTAAGGCGTCTCTTTCTTCCTTTTTCAAATTTGTAGCTTTTTTTGTGAGCTACACTATACAAATTTGTTAGCACTTTTTAATCTGACAATCTATACATAAACACCTTGCCCTATTTCTTTCCATTCCCCCCATCCCAGGATACTGGTCCTTCACCTGCATAAACCATTACTCCCCGCCTGTCAAAAATGAAGAACTTCTCAATCGTATATTCAGAAGTATATTTTTCTGACTCTCTTTTCAACAAGACCAACCGTCCTTGAACAATATCCACGGGGTCAAAAGTGGTTGCCTCAACAGGTTTTCTTTTTCAAGCCTGAATAACTCTTAAATACTTTAATCGCTGTCCTCCTTTTAAATATCCCCAATAGCTGGGATATCGAAAGCATGGGTGAAACTGATGCCACCGAAAACTGTAGATATAGGCTACTAAAACGTTGCGGTAGAACAAGATTTCAGCGAAAGCACCAGCATACCTCTGTGTTTAAAAAACATACAGAACAAGGAGGCTTATACCATTGACCTATTCTGTTGCACTGATGAGTCTAAATGTCGTTCACCCCTCTATTTTTGCCGTTCAAAGAAATAATTTTGTTTATTTTGTAAAATGCCGTTCTTCGGTAAAATCCAATGGAATTAGCATAAATATCACAAAATGAAATTGATAAGCATTCAAACCCTATTACTGTTATTCTTTGCGTTGAGTACCAATAAGCTGATGGCTCAAAAGGTGAATATTGAAGTCAAAGGTACCGTAATAGCAATGGAGAGTGGGGAACCTATCGAATTTGCAACGGTTATGATCGGAGATGTACAAACTCAACAAGCTATTACAGGAACAACTACTGGAGCAGATGGGGCGTTTACCATCACATCCGAAGTACCTGATTTTTTTATTGAAGTCAGTTTTATTGGATTTGTCAAGCAGACGATTACCGATTTTCAAATTAGCAAAGGAATAGTGGAGTTGGGTACAATCGGCCTATCTGAAAACATCCAAGCGCTGAATGAAGTAGTGGTGCGGGCAGAAAAGTCTTCAACGGAATTCAAACTAGACAAGCGGGTTTTTAATGTTGGACAGGATTTGAGCAATTCAGGGGCTAGTGCCATGGATGTCTTGAATAATGTTCCTTCTGTCAATGTAAATATTGAAGGTGAAATTAGCCTTCGGGGTAGTACGGGTGTGCAAATTCTTATCAATGGGAAGCCCTCGGTTTTGGCCAGTGAACAAGGAAATGCACTAGGGACCATCACAGCTGACATGCTTGACAAGATAGAAGTTATTACCAATCCATCGGCCAAATATGATGCCGAAGGCACTTCGGGTATCATCAATATTGTACTTAAGAAAGAGGAAAAGAAGGGAATAAATGGTTCGGTGACCTTGAACACAGGTTACCCCAATAATCACAGCGTAGGCCTAAGTCTGAACCGACGTACTGAAAAGTTCAACCTATTTACGCAAATAGGAGTTGGACACCGAACTTTCCCAGGTAGGAGTGAAACGATCAATCAAGATCTTACCAACAATACGATCATCAAAAGCGACAGTGATAGCGAGAAAAATGAAACCTTCTACAACCTTATATTGGGAACGGATTACCATATTAACAAATACAATGTAATCTCACTGACAGGGAGTTTTGCCTATGAGCAGGAGAAGGAGTATTCTAATACAGATTTTAGTTCATTGGACGCAGCGGGCACCCAACTTGCTGCCTGGAATCGAGATGAGGTAACCACGGCAACTAATCCAAAATACCAGTATGAGCTCCAATACAAAAGGGATTTTAAAGATCATAAAGACCACGACTTGCTGTTTAGTGCATTAGGTCATTTCTTTGGTAAAGATCAATCTTCAGACTTCATCAATCAGACTACATTCGGTAATACAATCGGCTCAGATCAGCAGAAAATTCGAACCAATTTTGGGGATGCTACCTATACTTTCAAATTGGATTACACTAATCCGATTTCTGACAAATTCACCTTGGAAACTGGTGCACAGTATGTGCTTAATGATGTTGGGAATGATTATGGACTTACTGACTTGATTGACGGAGAATGGATAGAAAACCCGAATCAGACCAATGTCTTTGATTACAGCCAAGATGTGGTAGGCGTTTATGGAACAAGCGCTTATGAAGGAGACAAATGGGGCCTAAAACTAGGCCTTCGTTTGGAAAATACCGACTTGAACACCTTGCTCGCTAATACCAATAAATCGAATAGTCAGAACTATACAAATCTATTCCCAAGCGTTCATACCTCTTATAAATTGACGGAAAACTTTTCGTTTCAGGCAGGTTACTCCAAAAGAATCTTCAGGCCGAGAATGTGGGACCTGAATCCGTTTTTCAATATTCGAAACAACTTTAGTATTCGTACAGGGAATCCCGATTTGTTGCCAGAGTTTTCAGATTCTTATGAGATCAACAGTATCTATATTGTGGAAAAAGCCTCTTTTAATTTCGGCATTTATCAACGATATACTACCGATGTCGTAGAGCGAGTAACTACTTTTGAGAACAATGTGAGTACGACCACGCCATTAAATATTGGAACCAACCGGGCAACGGGCGTAGAATTCAACGCCAAATATAGCCCTGCCAAATGGTTGACCATGAATGGAGATATTAACTATAATTATTTCAATCGGGATGGAACCTTTGAGGCTAAATCATTTGATTTTGATGCCGACCAATGGTCCTCTCGAATGACAGCCAAGTTCAAATTGCCGTGGCAGATAGACTTTGAAGTTAGTGGCCAGTACAGATCGAAGGTTCAAACCATCCAAGGAATACGTTCTGATTATGCTTTCGCGGATCTAGGGGTACGTAAAAAAATAATGAAAGGCCGAACCATTCTCAATCTTAGTGTCAGAGATATTTTTTCTTCCCGAATTATGGAAAGCGAAACCAATCAACCAGGCTTTTACCTATACAATTGGCGCCAGCGAGGTGGAAGATACATCACCTTCGGCATCAGCTATGGTTTCGGGAAGGGAGAAGCGATGGAGTTTTCAGGACAAAAGAGACATCATTAGGAGCTAGTTTGGCAGTTTCTACTTCCATTGAAAAGCAAAATAAATAGCTGGACGTATATAATCGGTAATTTTAGAGGAGGGTATTTTTGTGTTAGACCAGGCAGGCTTGATGATAATAGCCAAAGCTACTTGAAGAAAACCTAACGCAGTATAACGCAAAAAGAGCCCACTATACGTCCAGCTACTTATTATCAATTGTAATTCCGAGCGTTTTTCAACAGCCTTAGTCCACTCGTATGATCGATAGCAATTTTCACCTGTTCGAAGTTACAATCCAATAGGTGTCCTCCTCGTTTTTTATCCTTAGAGATGAAGTGGAAATGAAAGCCAGCGACCCCTACTCCACTAGCGCTTTCTGGCATATAAGTACCGACCATAGTGCCTTCAATATCTTCGTAATCAAAAACTTCCTGCTGGGCAACAGCTTCTGATAAGAGCGGATAGGGATAGGGTTTCTGCTGTTTGTGAACACTTCGGGTTTGTACCTGGCCAAACCGCCCGCTGACTCGAATCGCATAATAGTGATTTTCATCTGGGAGTAAATCCAACAGGCGATCACGCAATTGCGCATAATTCAAAGGGGTATTGATGTTTTCTGTTTGATCTGCCTCAAAAAAAGTGAGATCAGCAAAAGGCGCTTTGATTCCGTTCTTTACGGGATAAACTATACCGTCAGATTTTATTTGGAAAAACTCACCATCTAGGGCGACCATCTCTCCATCCAACTGATCAAAGGTACCTACGCCAAAGTCTCCCATTTTTTTTAGGCGAGCATAGGGTATTTTTCCATCATATTGACCGTCTAGTAAGGCGGATAGAGTAGCTACTTGAACTATCTCATCCCCTTTATGCAGTTGGCTGCTAGCGCCAAGGAATAGCGTACCTATACTCAATAGTATTATTTTAAGCTTCATGATTGATTTTTGGTTGATTTATGGTTGTGGTATAACCTTGGGAATCAAGGCATTCCGGTATATTCTTTTCCCTCCCTTTACTTCCATAAGTGTGACTGACTTACTCGGGATTTGTTGACCAGTACTAAAACTAATGTCACCCGTTACGCCAGAAAAGTCACTTAACTGCGCCAAGGCTTCTTGTACTTTGAGTGGGTCGGTACTAGCGGCCTTTTCTATGGCTTTAGCTAGTAAGTTGACGGCATCATAGCCTAGTGCGGCGAAAGCATCGGGTAAGGCTCCTCCGTAGGCTTCTGTGTATACCTTGTTGAATTCCTTGACTCTTGGTTGTAGATTATCTGATCCTAGATAAGCATGTGTTGTATAAAAAACATCTTGGATTTCCGGATGGGCTTCCCATTCTGTTTCCGATTCATAACCATCTCCACCAATCACTGGTACGGTGATACCAGCTTCTCGCATAAGTTGAATATTGCTTCGGGCATCTTGGGCTGATCCAGAAGAGAGGAAGACTAGCTCTGCTGTTGGTAAATTTTGCAGAATCGCTTCTCTGTCACTTGGATTATAACCTTTTACAGCGAGGACTTGACCACCTAGTGATTCGAATCGATCGATAAAATACTTTTGCAATAGCACGGTATAAGTCTCTAAGGTATCATAAACCACTACTGCTGTACGTAGGTTGAGCTCGTCGTAAGCCCATTCGGCAGCGGCAGCAGCTTGGACATTGTCACCAAAACATGCCAAAAATAAATAGTCTGGCACCTGAGTTGGCAATAAAGGAGAAGTAGCTCCTGAAGTGAGAAATACTCGATCATAAAGGCTAGATTCTGTGGCTGCCGACAAAGCCAGATCGGTGTCAGAAAGACCCAAAAACGCAGCAATATCAGGGGCTTCTTGCATTAGCGTTGCTACCTGTTGGGCACCGATTGACGCATCACTTTCTCCATCTTTGACCAAGAGTTGAACTTCACGATCGAGTATTCCTCCCTTTTCATTTAATTGAGCTACCGCAAGTTGGGCTCCTCTAGCTGAAGGAATACCCAAGTCCGATTTACTTCCACTCAAAGAGAAAAGAGCGCCCAATTGAATAGGCTCTCTCGACTGCTCTTTATTTGTTTTTTGGCAAGCTGTAAATGCTAAGCAAAACAGGAAAAAAAACCAGCTTATGCCTCTTGTTGATGTATTCATGATTAGAAGATTTTTTCTTCCGACTAAGCCAGTGTCGAAAATATTTTAAAACAATCTCTATAACCGTCCGATTAAATCGACTTTACTCACCTACAAATTTGGACTAAATACGCAAGCAACTTGTGGACTATTGTTTCATAGATGAGGATTATTGTCTAGGCCGTTGGGGAAAGAGGTGTCAGCTCTGGAAGCTAAGGGTTTATTTAACCGAGGAATCATTCCTGCACTCTGCTCCTTTCCAGATATCTTATGGATTAGATTATTAAAAAAAGAGAGAATTAAATGTAAGCTTGATTAAAATAGGAAGACGACCCAACTTAGGTTCAAATGGATAGCTTAACAATGGGTAAAGGGACGGACAATATAGTTTTTGCGTGTTGTAGAAACCCGCTATATGCTTGACAACACAGAAGTAGGCTGGTTCGCCAATTCAGCAGTGGTGAGCATTATAACAGCCGGAGTACTTAGAGCTTGTTTGGAGGTAGGGTAGAAAACTTATTTTCCTGATCGCTGACCTTCCGTTCTATATTTCGGCTTTGGAATTGGCCCTGCCATCCAATCACTCTCCCATCACTACACGTGCTAAGATCAAAAATTTCACTCCTCTTTCTGTCTCTTATACACATCTCCGAGCCCACGAGACCGAGGCTGATCTCGT
>CAJXUM010000376.1 GCA_913060855.1 uncultured Lewinella sp.
GAGATCAGCCTCGGTCTCGTGGGCTCGGAGATGTGTATAAGAGACAGGGCCAAGGAGATACCACACTGATCGCTAATAATGCTGAACAAAGAGAATATTACCTGCCTGATAGTTCGCTTATCATCTTGAACGCAGGTACAAATGTCAGCTTTGATCCGAAACGTTGGGCCGAAGAAAGATCCATCGCACTAGAGGGCGAGGCATTCTTCTCTGTGCAGAAGGGCAGTAAATTTACCGTGCAGACCAGTCGGGGAACAGTGGAGGTTTTGGGAACTAGTTTCAACGTCAATACCCATGACGGACGCTTTGACGTGGCCTGCTACACCGGGCGCGTAAAGGTAGAAGGCCAAGGAAAGGTAGAAGGCTCGGATATACTCACTGCGGGAAAACGGGTAAGCCTAGATCGATCAACCTTAGTTATGCAGGCGGATACGTTCAGCCTGAGTAAGAACGGATGGTTTCAAGGTAATATCGAATTTGAGACAGCCCCATTAACAGATGTTTTTGCTGAAATCGAACGCCAATTTGATGTCCAAATTACTGCACCACAGGATAAGATATCAGAAGAGATATACACAGGTTTTCTGATGCGTGAGAATCTAGATAGTACCCTACAGGTCGTTTGTTGGCCCAAAGGGTTGGAATGGAAGAAGGTTGGGGAAAAGAAAGTTGTTATAGACTACCAGTAGTCACCATTACCTGCGTTAAGACAAGATTATTACCGAAGAACAGTAATTCAATAAGTATGATTCGGGTAGGCTACTCCGAAGAGAAACAGCGAATGAATAGAAGAACAGCTCCCTTTCCTGCTTGGGCCTGGTCCTTTCTTTTTATTACGCTTTCTATCGGTCTACCATTTTCACTTCAAGCACAAACAAAGGCGCCCTCCTTTACCGTACGTTTTACGGAAACGCCATTGCGAGAAGCCTTGGCTCACTTGAAATCACAGCACGAAATTAAACTGGCTTATGACGATCGAGCCATAGCCGATATTAGGATTACCAGGGCTTTCGAAAATCTTTCCTTACCTGCTGCTATAAAAGAATTGTTAGCTAATACTGACTTGGTGTATCGAATCTTGGGGAATGACAAGGTACTCATCCGCCGACAAGCCTTAGCTGAACAATCGACGGAAACCCCGGGACTGCAGACCTTAAGTGGCAGAGTAGTCGATCCGCAAACAGGGGAAGGACTCGCTTTTGCGACAATTACAACCTTGGATGGCAAAAGAGGAACTATCGCTGATGAGAAAGGGGCATTTGTATTCGAGTTATCGGATCAGCAGCATCAAGTGCGTGTGCAATATTTAGGATACCAAGGAAAGGATGTGAGCTTAGAGAAAGGGGGGACGAAATTGGTAGTTGGATTGTATCCCAAGCCGCAAGAAATTCCTAGTATAACTATCATTGAGCGACTGCCCTTAGTCCGGAATAGCCAGGCCGATGGCGGTCTTTCGATAAGAAGTGATGCCCTGTTTCGCTTACCCTCATTTGCAGGTGGGGTTGATTTATTCCGAAATTTGCAATTGTTACCGGGTATTTCCGCGCATGATGACCTTTCGGCTGAGCTTAAAATTCGAGGGGGCAAGGCAGATGAAAATATGATTATTCTAGATGGAATAAGCCTCTATAAAGTGGATCACTATTTTGGCGTATTTAGCGCCATGAATCCCAATGTGATCGAAGAGGTGACGCTCTATAAGAATAGCTATCCAGTAGAGTATGGGGGCCGGCTTTCCGGCTTGGTAGAAATGAATACGACCGATGTCCTCCAACAGCCAGCCAGTGGCCAGGTCGGGCTTGATTTATTAACCACTAATGCATCCTTTGTCCTTCCTCTTTCTACCAATATGTCTATTCTATTGGGTGGGCGTGTGACGAACAACAGTTTGGGAGATTCCAAAATCCTGAATTTACTGCAGCAAGAACAGCAGTCGTCCAATGTGGCCAACCTAACCAATTTATCTACGATCACGCGTAATTCCGTTATTGGTATAGCTCCCGATTTTCGATTCTACGATATCAATGCTAAATGGGCTTGGCAAGTTCAACCTAGTACCCGCCTCACTGCAAGTTATTTCCAAGGTTTTGATGAGTTTAGTTACAGCTACCAGGAGATTTTTAAAAATAGAATCGGGATGGTACAGCTGGTCAATGAGGAGACTAATCAAGAGGTCTCCAATTGGAAAAATAGTGGCATCAGTCTCCAGTGGGAACAGGATTGGACTACTCGCTTGCATTCTCATATCAACGTAGCGGTGTCTCGTTATGAAACAGCTACGGATATACAGCGCCTCTTCACGCAACGATTTTTTAGAAATGGGGAATTGGCCAATGAGCGGTCACAGCTCAAACAAACAAAAAACGATATTGAAAGTCGATCCTTCAATTGGAAGAACATTTGGCAAATTAATTCTACACAGCAACTGAAATTTGGGTATCACTTTGTGCAAGACGAAGTGGCTTTTGATATTAGTGCAGAAACGGGTGAACTGTTGGCCCGATCGGATAAGGCACTGCAAAATGCTTTTTATGGGGAATACAAATCGACGATCTTCGAAAAACTAAAAATAGCAGGGGCCCTGCGGTTAACGCATTATGATGCGACCCAACAATTCTATTTGTCGCCTCGTTTTACCGCACAGTATAATTGGTCGGGAAAGGGGCAACTGAAAACGTCTTGGAGTAGAAATCAACAATTTTCTCGGGAGATTTATCACGAGGATCGATTTGGTCGCACCTTCGAATTTTGGTCCTTGGCTAAAGAAAAAGGGTTTCCGGTGGCAACCAGTGAGCAATTCATGTTGGGAGGGAACGTCAAAGGGCAAGGCTGGGAATTGGATCTAGAATTGTACACCAAATCGACCGATGGCATGATCGAACATGCCCAAGTCCAAAATGGTAGAGATCGTTTGGATAGACCTTCACAACGCAATGATTTCCGATTTTTTGAAGGGGATCGACTGACCCGTGGAATAGACATCCTGCTGAAAAAAACGAGCAGACAATATGAAGGCTGGCTGGCCTATACCTTGAGCAAAACCACGCTCGAGTTTCCGGCGATAGCCCGGGGCACCCCTTTCCCGTCTGCCGATGATCGACGCCATCAACTGAAATGGGTGAATCAGTATAAATGGAAGAAATGGGACTTTTCCATGAATTATGTTTTTAGTAGTGGGACACCTTATACCGATATTAGCTTGCTCGATGAGTTGTCTCAAAACCGAACCAACATTTCGCCAGAAGATCGGATTAGCTACCTAGAAGATTATCATCGGGTGGATGTGGGCGCCAATTACAATTTCACGCTATGGGGCGGCAAGGCCAGAATTGGTGGCTCCATTTTCAATGTACTAGATCGCAATAATGTGAAGCAGCGTCAATATATTTACTCCGTAGCGGAAACAAGAAGTGAAAATGCCTCTACTTTCAATACTGTACTAGGAACCGAGCTACAGTTGCTAGATTTTACCCCCAACCTTAATTTTGCCTTTTCTTTTTAGCATTCCTGCGCTTACCCCATTAACTTCTCCTTATAGAATTCGATCAGGCGACCCAAGGCATTCTTCGTCGGATGGCCATCCTGATCTACGAAGTGGGCGGTAAACACGGAGTGACAGCCGACACCAGGAGGCTGTTTAGCTGCTGGTAATTCGTGGTATTCGAAGGCCTCACCGAAGGTCTCTTTATAAACCTTGATGCGTTCAGCAGGACAAAAAGGGTCTTTATCAAATCGGAAGGCTAGAATTTGCTGGCCCGCTTCCACTCGTTTTTTGACTATATCCAAATCTGCAGGACCTATATCTAGGGCGCTCTTGGCCTTCCTACTCATACCCAATGGCATAGAAGGCTGACTAAGGACGGGGGCAACTACCCCGGGTTCGACCATCATCGGAATCGCAAACCCACCGGTAAGACACATCCCTATAACACCAACGCCCTTCGCTTCTGATTGCGCTTGTATTTGTCGAACTAAGGCCCTTAACCAATCCACAATAGGGCTAGTTTTATTTTGTTGGAAAATATAGAATTCTCGACTGATACAAAGTTTGAAGAGAAAACGAATAGGAGCAGGCTTTTGATTGGGCCGGCCAAATAGCAAAGGTAAATGTACCCTAAAGCCTTGTGCCACTAAGCGTTCCGCAAAATCGACACACTCTTTGGTCATACCCGGTAATTCATGGATGATAATAATGGGAGGGCCTTCTCCAGCACTATATATGGTATGAGAAATGCCATCATGGGTGAAATCAGTTGGTGTAAAATTAGGCAGTTTCATTTTTAGCTATTTGCGGTAGGGTGCTTACCTTCTACAAAAAAGACTTTCTCTGGCAATTCTTGCGGGCAAGGGCACAAAAATTACTAGAGAACCAAAAAAGATAAGTTCCTACTTGATTTATGCATTAAAAGTAAGACCTTTAAGGTAGTAAATATTGTACTAGCGTGAAAAGTAGAACGAGCGGGCTTAAATTTTTGAATATGGAAAGGCTATCTCGTAGTACCATTTCATGCGAAATCGCTAACCAATAACTATGAAAAAGTGCATTGCTACCATGCTGATCGGGCTATTGACTATAGCCTGTGGGCAACAGGATACTAAAGAAGAAGAGGCGATTGGTGAAGAAGTTATGTCATCTATCAATATGGATTCCTTGCGACAGGTATACAATGAATTGATGAAGTTGAGACTTGAACCACTACCTATAAAGCAAGTCGCAGAGAAAGCCAAGCTCAATCCTGTTGATGAAGCACCAAAAGATACGCTATTCTTTGTATTTCGGGAAAACCTGCGACAAGTCGTGCAAGAGAAGAATGTGTTTGGTTTATTGGAAGCAGTGGATGAACAGATAAAAAATGGGTTTGGAGATAATAATGGTTTTGCTGAGTTTGTCAGTTTGTGGGGTTTAGATCAGCCAGATGAAGCAGCCGATTCCGAAGTGTGGCAAGTCTTGGGAGATGTCTTGGAATTAGGCGGTGCTTTTTCTGATCAAGGTCGATTTTTCACAGCTAATTATGTGGCTTCCAACTGGCCAGCAGGCCATGAACCTTTTGAGTCTGGAGCGATTATTGGCAGTGGTGTTCGGTTTAGATCAGCACCAACTTTGCAGAGCCAGACGATCGCATCCATATCATATGATATCGTAAAGGTGATTGAACACAGTGAAAAAGAAGAGACGATTGGAGGGGAATCCCATCCTTGGATCAAAGTAGCGCTCTTAGATGGAAGAGAGGGATTTGTATATGGGAAGTTTTTGCGTTCTCCCGTAGGTTATCGAGCGGGTTTCGAACGAAAGCCGAATGGCCAATGGCAGATGAATTTCCTGTTGGCGGGCGATTAAATAATGTTTTTGAAAAACGAAGGAGGGTCATGGTACAATGAGGTACTATGACTATGACTTAAAAATAAATGGTATGCATAGATCTGGATTTGTCAATATCATTGGCCGTCCTAATGTGGGGAAATCTACTTTAATGAACGCTTTGGTAGGCGAGCGTATGTCCATCATTACGAATAAACCGCAGACGACTCGTCATCGAATCATTGGCATCTTAAGTGGGGATGATTTTCAATTGGTTTTTTCGGATACACCTGGTATCATTCAAGATCCTGCGTATAAGATGCATGAGATCATGAATAGCTATGTAAAATCCACCTTTGAAGATGCAGATATTATGTTGTTTGTGACCGAAATGGGGGAGGAGTACGACGATGACGATCCAGTTCTAGAGCGACTGCGGAAAATTCAGGATATCCCGCTCTTTCTGGTACTGAACAAGATTGATTTGGTAAAGCCTGAGGAAGTACTCTTATCCATTCAGGAGTGGAATAAAAGAATTTCTTTTACGGAAACGATTCCGATTTCAGCCTTGAAGAAACAGAATACCGAAAATCTATTGACCCTGGTGCAAGAGCGACTACCGGAAGGCCCTGCCTACTATCCTAAGGACCAATTGACCGACCGGCCAGAGCGCTTCTTTGTAAGCGAGATTATCCGAGAACAAATCTTGCGACTCTACGAGCAAGAAATTCCCTATTTCACGGAAGTAATTGTTACCGATTTTAAAGAAACCACCACCACTCGTGGAGAACCATTAGTACGTATCAATGCTACGATTTTTGTAGGTCGTAGAACGCATAAAGGAATCATTTTGGGGAAAGATGGTCGTGCCATTAAAAAATTGGGTACAAATGCTCGGATTGGCATCGAGAAATTTCTGGACCAGAAGGTTTACTTAGAGTTGTTTGTCAAAATCAAAGATAATTGGCGAGATGATGAGCGCTCTTTGAAGCATTTTGGGTATAGTTAGCATAGCTAGACTTCAGAAGTGGGTTGGCCGATAGATCAATAAATGGCTAATACTTACTTCACCAAAAATGGATGCACTGAAGAGCAGAGATTTGGAAAACCCAAATCTCTACTCTTTAAATATATGTTGGCTACAAGCTCATGCTTGTATGCCGGTTTTGGGTGCGAGC
>CAJXUM010000377.1 GCA_913060855.1 uncultured Lewinella sp.
GATGTGTATAAGAGACAGATATTCATTAGCAGCAATCAACTCGGCTGCAATTTTACGACGGCCTGCTTTGACATTAGTAGGCGTGTATTTTGTAAATCGTTTTAAGCCCATCAAGAGTGTTCTCAACATATCACCTTCGGTAAATGACACCAATGCATCCGTTGCATTCTTTTGAATTTTAGCCGTAGCGTCGGTCAGGAATACTTTTAGAATAGCATCGTAGATTGACTGGTCGATTGACTTATCCATAGTAGATAGTTTTTGAACGCGTAGCAAGATTGATTCTGCCAAATAAATATCCAACATAATATCGGATATGTTCATTAGGATTTCCTGCTCACTCTTAAGATTGATCTGACCGTCCATTTGCATTTTAGCAGCGGCACCTGCCACCATTAAGATGATTTTCTTAAATGCCTTGACTGCTTTTTCTTCTTCTGCATAAGCACCTTCTAAAGGCGTAAAGCCAGGCATGGTCGTCAATTCTTTTTGTACTTCCCAAGCAGGGCCTATAATATCGATGGATCCTTTCATCGCACGCTTCAAAAGCATATCTACCGATAGTAAACGATTGATTTCATTGGTGCCTTCAAAAATTCGGTTTATTCTAGCATCTCTATAAGAGCGAGCAGCGGTACCTTCTTCTGAGTATCCCATGCCACCATGGATTTGTACGGTTTCATCCACCACATAGTCCAGCGCTTCCGAACCTGCTACTTTTAGAAGGGCACATTCAATAGCGTACTCCTCAGCTGCCTCTAATTTCGCTTCTCCAAAGGAAGCACCCGCCGCATCTAGTTCTTGCTTTTTCAATTCCATCAAATGAGATACACGATACATGGCACTTTCTGCTGCAAATATTTGAATGACCTGTTCAGCCAACTTGTGCTGGATCGCACCAAATTTTGCAATAGGTTGCTTGAATTGGACTCTTTCATTGGCATATTTTACTGCCGAAGTCACACTATTTTTCGCTCCACCTAAGGTGAGGGCACACAATTTGAAACGACCCGTATTCAAGGCATTGAAAGCAATCAAATGGCCTTTCCCTTTTTCCCCCAATAAGTTTTCAACCGGAACCTTTACGTTTTCGAAAAAGACTTGTCGAGTAGAAGAACCCTTAATTCCCAACTTTTGCTCCTCGGCGCCTAGGGTAAGGCCCGCCGATCCTTTCTCAACGATAAATCCGGTGAAATCTGTTCCGTCTATTTGAGCAAAGACGATGAAGACATCTGCAAATCCAGCATTGGATATCCACATCTTTTGTCCATTCAATATATAATGCTGACCATCAGCAGATAACTCAGCTCTCGATTTAGCAGCCAAGGCATCAGAACCAGAACTGGGTTCTGTCAAACAATAAGCCGCTTTCAATTCACCACTAATCAAGCCCGGTAGATATTGCTCTTTCTGTGCTTCCGTTCCGAAATAAAGAATCGGTAGCATTCCGATGCCAGTATGTGCTGCATAGGAAACCGTGAATGAACCCGAAGCGCCCAATGTCTCCGTAATGATCGTATTAGTATTGGTATCCATCGCCATTCCGCCATATTGCTCAGGCATATGTGTGCCTAGCAAACCTAAATCAGCCATCTTCTCCAACAAGACTGAGGCGATATTATCCTCTTGCTTTTCTATCTTGTCCATGTTGGGCAAAACTTGCGTATTGACAAAGTCACTCACCATGTCTCTCACCATGCGTTGCTCTTCATCCATTTCCTCTGGAATGAATATATCGGCAGCTTGTGCATCACGAATTAAAAACTCTCCTCCTTTCAAAAATGAAGACTTGACAATAGTATTTTGCATATCAGAAGATTTTATGGATATCATATTTAGCGAAAATTCGCTATAAAGATATGCGATTTTAGAGCAAAAGGAAATAGCACGCGGTTTTTTTTGCGAAAATTCGCTATAATTTGACAAATTATGGCTTAATGCAAAGAAGAGACTGAGTAATGCAGGGAAAAACTAGTACCCACAAAAGGAAGAGGCCAAAGTCACGTAGACTTTGGCCTCTTATATAGAACTAGCGCATTAGCGCGTAGTATTTATCTTCTTACACCTCGGTTGGAGCTTCTGGCTGCTCTTCATCAGCAGTTTGTGGCTTACCGTTTTTCTTGGCTAGCTCAGCTAGGTCAGAAGGGCGGACTCCAATCAATCGTTCTACATCAGATTTCACCAATACTTCTTTTTCTAGCAATTGATGGGCGAGCATTTCCAAATCGTTCTTATGCTTCCTCAATAAGTCTTGTGCCCGTTGATATTGTGATTCTACCAGGTTTCTAACCTCATCATCTATTAAAGTAGCTGTATCGTCAGAATAGGGTCGCTGGAATTGATCTTGCGACAAACCATGGAAAGAAACCTGTCCCACTTTATCATTCATACCAAAAATGGTAATCATGCTATAAGCCATCTTTGTTACCTGATCCAAGTCATTTTGCGCCCCAGTAGAAATCTTACCAAAGACAAGCTTCTCTGCTGCACGCCCTCCAAAAGTCATACACATACGATCGAGTAGTTGCTCGGTCCGCGTGATATATTCTTCCTTAGGAAGATATTGTGCATACCCCAGTGTTCCAATACCTCTAGGTACAATTGTTACTTTCACTAAAGGAGAAGCATGTTCTAGGTACCAACCACAAATGGCATGTCCCGCTTCGTGATAAGCAATAATCTTCTTTTCCTCTGGAGAGATCAATTTCGTTTTTCTTTCTAGTCCTCCGATCACTTTATCCAAAGCGTAATTGAAGTCATCCATATCTACGGCCTTCTTACCGCGGCGAGCTGCAATCAGTGCTGCTTCATTACAAACATTGGCAATATCTGCACCAGCAAAACCAGGTGTCATTTCCGACAAAATCAATGGGTCAATTTCGGCAGCCTTTTTGATATGCTTCAAATGCACTTTGAAAATGGCTTCTCTACCATTCAAATCTGGGCGGTCTACACCGATCTGTCGATCAAAACGTCCAGGACGGAGTAAAGCTGTATCCAATACATCTGGTCGGTTGGTCGCAGCCATAAGGATTACCCCTTTATCTGTGCTAAAACCATCCATTTCTACCAAGAGCTGATTCAAAGTATTTTCGCGCTCATCATTTCCTCCTTGAATGCTGTTTCTTCCTCGAGCACGACCAATCGCATCGATCTCATCAATAAAAACGATACAAGGTGCTTTTTCTCGCGCCTGCTTGAATAGATCACGTACTCTGGAAGCACCTACTCCTACAAACATCTCCACAAAGTCAGAACCAGAGATAGAGAAAAAAGGAACCCCAGCTTCTCCTGCCACAGCTTTTGCTAAAAGCGTTTTACCTGTACCTGGAGGGCCTACGAGTAATACCCCTTTAGGGATTTTACCTCCTAGTGCTGTATATTTTTTCGGATTTTTCAAGAAATCTACCACTTCCATCACTTCCTCTTTGGCCTCATTTAGGCCTGCCACATCTTGAAAAGTGACCGATACTTTACTATTCTGGTCAAAAAGGGTAGCCTTAGATTTCCCGATATTAAATATCTGAGAACCTGGTCCGCCCCCCGAACCGCTGACGCGTCGCATAATAAATATCCATATCGCGACGACGATGACTATCGGCAACACCCATCCTAATATCTGTGACAGATAATTCGGTTGTTTTTCTTCGCTTGGCCAAATCCATTCATTGTTGGGTATCTCTAGGCTTTCTTGTAGGGCTCTAAAGTCACTACTGAATTGAGACCCTACTTTCATAAGGTAGTGATAACGGTCGCCTACTTTATCCTGATTGGCATCTGGATAACTTTCGACCTTATCGTCCTTTAGATAAATGTAAGCCACTTCTTCATTGACTACTTTGATCTGCTTGATGGCCTTATCTGTCAGTAGCGTCCGAAGCTTACCCATATCAATCTCCGGCACACTGGACACCATATTGTTGAACAGTGACAAAGCCAGCAAGAACAGGGCTATCACTGCATAAATCCAATATGAATTGAATTTTGGTCCACCGCCAGTCTTATTATCATTATTTGTATTTTCCATTAAATTCACTTTTTCGGGGCTTTACTTTGGAGACCCGATATTACTTTCATGTTTTAAATAAAACGGCCATGAAGGATTTTCGTTGCAGAATATCGACCAGTTTACCAAATTATAGACAAAGTCTAGAATTTTTTTCTACAAAAGCTATCATATCAACTACAAGGTGTCGTATTCTGTAAGTTTGGCATCACTCCACAAGGCTTCTAGTTCGTAAAAACTGCGTGTTTCTTTGTAAAAGATGTGGACTACTGTATTAAAGTAATCAAGGCAGATCCAAAGTGCATTTTTTTCTCCTTCGACGTGACTGGGAAATGTTGCAGCCTCTTGTTTCAACCGTCGATGAATATTATCAGATATGGCTTTCACTTGCGTGTTAGATTCTCCTTCGCAGATAATAAAAAAATCTGCCGGAGCTTCGTCTAGTTCGCGCAAATCCAATTTTACGATTTGCTTTCCTTTTATATCTTGAATACTGTCAATGATTAGATCATTCAATTCCTCTATCCCGATATTTGGATCGTCTACTTTTGTTTCCAGATTCAAATTTAATTTTTATTAGTTTTGTAAAAAAGGGCTTGGATTGTAAAAGGATTGAGTTAAAGAATAACCCATTTTATTTTATCCGCGCTATTATTGAAGTGCGGTATCCTACCCGCTCAGATATTCTTACCTGAAATTAAAAAGTGTTTCGGATTAATTCATCAATTTAACAAATAATTTGTCAATTGTATTATAAAAACACTCTTTTCGTCGGAAAGGTTCTCCATAACTTCGACAAGCTGAAATCGACTAATGAATACGCACTTAGCTTACTATCAAAAAGCAAACCAATTGAAGGAACTGTCATTTCGACTCACTTTCAAACCGCTGGTAAAGGACAAATTGGCAGCCAGTGGCTCGTAGCGCCCGGTAAAAACATTACATTGAGTATCATTTTGTACCCCAACTTCTTACCTGTCCCGCAGCAATTTTCGCTTAGTCAAGCGGTTTCACTCGCTGTAGTTGATTTCATCACTCATTTCATATCCCCAGAACTTGTCAAACTAAAGTGGCCTAATGACATCTATATTGGAGACAAAAAATCAACGGGAATTCTAATCCAAAATACAATTGCTGGCACTCGGCTGCAAAGTAGTGTGATTGGACTCGGTATCAATGTCAATCAAGTTGAATTTCCAGCACAATTACCCAATCCTACCTCGATTGCATTGGAAAGTGGTAAGAGCGATTATGCACTTGATGACTTAAAAACGCTGCTTTTTAGTTGCCTTGAAGCCAGATATTTACAGCTAAAAGGCCAACAATGGGATCGAATATCTACTGATTATCACGCGGCTCTATATCGACTAAACGAAATACATCCATTCCAAAGTGCCAACGGGCAAACTTTTAGCGGAAAAATCACAGGCGTAACGAAGCAAGGATTACTGAAAATAACTACCGAAGGCGAACCGCTGACATTTAATATGAAAGAAGTTACCTTTGCCAAACAATAGCGAAGAAACGACGTTGTTTCCTATAGGCGACACCCTATTTCGTAGCTACGAGCCTGTTTGGGCAGACCTCCATTGTCTCCAAGCGGCACGTTTTATTATACAGTGTTAGATATAATTATTAAGCTTATCCTCAAATTAATATGAAAGTACATCTTTTGACTGTTGGCGATGAAATCTTAATCGGTCAAATTGTTGACACCAACTCAGCCTGGATGGCACAGCAACTTAATGCTATTGGTGCAAAAGTTATGGGCATTACTTCGTTGGAAGACACCCATGAAAGCATTACTAAAGGATTGGAGCAGGCCCTCAAGGGAGTGGATGCAGTATTGATGACTGGAGGTTTGGGCCCGACAAAAGATGACATTACAAAGAAAACCCTTGCCGACTTCTTTGGTGCCGATATGTACTTTGACGAATCCACCTATAACCGTTTGCAGCGGCTTTTCGAGAAATTCGGAATTGAGCCCAATGATTCGCATCGAATACAATGCTATATGCCGACCAATAGTAAACTGCTGACCAATCAAATGGGTACGGCTCCAGGCATGTGGTTTGAACATGGAGAGAAGGTCATTGTATCAATGCCGGGTGTTCCTTATGAGATGAAATACTTGATGGAGCATGAAGTTCTTCCGAAGTTAAAAAAAGGCTTTGCCGTAAAGCCCATACAACATAGGACCATTCTAACAGTCGGCGCTGGAGAATCGATGATAGCTGAACGAGTGGCCAGCATAGAAGAAAACTTACCCGATCATATCAAACTGGCTTTTTTACCCAATTTAGGGCAGGTTCGCCTACGATTGACGGGAAGTGGAAGCGATGAAGTTGCACTGGCGAGGGAACTAGACACCTGGGTGAAACAAATTGAGGATATCATTCCGGAATTGATCTTTGGATATGGTACTGATACTGTCTCTTATACACATCTGACGCTGCGACGAA
>CAJXUM010000378.1 GCA_913060855.1 uncultured Lewinella sp.
ATCTACACTATCCTCTTCGTCGGCAGCGTCAGATGTGTATAAGAGACAGCCTCGGCTCCATAGCCACTGCCCATCACTGTCAACAGCGTACAGATCTACCCCACTTACACCCGTTGCTGGCATATGCGGCATCGCATGCCGAGACTCCACGCTATATCGAACGACAATTTGACTAGCATTCGATCGAAAACGAATCATCAGTCCCGCCCCATGTCTAGATAATCCCCAAACCGGTTTTCTAACCAAGGCTTCAGCGCGGGCTGGAAGTCGATCATAAGGATGCCCTACTTCGCTCGCCCAAGCCTGGCCTTCTATGACTGGAAAATCATTTGTAGCTGGGTTCCACCATTTTGTAGCAGATGGCGTTTGTGCTAGACCAATAGCACAAAAAGAACAAAGAAATAGAAGGGTGTAAAGTTGGTTTTTCATATACGATTTGATTGAAGGATTCTATGTTTTGAATGCTGTCAGATGACAGAAGAGAGATAGCTGCGCTGTCAGAAGAGAAAAGTCTCGCCTCTGTCCTCTGTCTTCTCTCTTCTCTCTTCTCTCTTCTACCTATTTCTTCGGCTTCAGCTCACCACTAGCCAATCGTGCCTGATAAGATTTCAATTCTGCCTTAATAACGGGCGCCAAAATGTAGAGCCCAATAATATTAGGAACCGCCACCAAAAAGATCATGGCATCTGAAAATTCAAGTACCGCATCCAATTGGATAGTACAACCTATTGCGACGAAAGCACAAAAGATCACTTTAAAAATCACTTCTGCTACTGGCGACTCTCCGAAAATATAAGTCCAGCCTTTCAAGCCGTAATAAGACCAGGATATCATCGTCGAAAAGGCAAATAAGATGGCGATGAAAGCCAGTGGAGCAACCGACCAGCTTAGCGTACTAGCAAAAGCACTAGAGGTCAATTCAATCCCTTGGATACCTTCACCTCCCATCCCCGGTTCATATACTGTCGTCAATATCACCAAGGAGGTCATCGTGCAAATAACAACCGTATCTATAAAAGGCTCCATAAGGCCCACGAAACCCTCAGTTACAGGCTCATCAGTACGAACCGCCGAATGGGCAATAGCCGCTGAGCCAATCCCTGCTTCATTCGAAAATACCGCCCGACGTATCCCCAATATCATAACACCTAACATACCTCCACTCATTGCTGTGGGCGAAAAAGCCTCCGTAACAATAGCACCTAAAGCCCACGGGATTTTACCCGCATTTATAACCAAAACCAGGATGGCTAGCACTAGGTAGGTGACAGCCATAAAAGGTACCAACCGGCCTGTCACACGAGCAATACTTTTCAAGCCACCTAGGATCACCGCTCCTACCGCTATAGCAATAACGATCCCAAACAACCAGCCTTTTCCGAGGAAATAGCTTGCGTCGGCCCCAGTTACTACTACAAATTGCTCATAGGCTTGATTGGATTGGAACATGTTCCCAATTCCAAGACAACCGACGACCATGGCTATACCATAGAAATACCCCAGCGGCTTGCCTAATTTACTCCACCCTCGCTCCGCTAAGCCCATCTCCAAATAGTACATAGGCCCACCAGAAATACTACCGTCCGGATTCACCTTTCGATATTTGACACCTAGTACACATTCCGCAAACTTCGTAGACATGCCGAAGAGTCCCGCGACAATCAGCCAAAACACCGCGCCGGGTCCTCCTAGGGAAATCACCACAGCCATCCCTCCAATATTCCCAATCCCAACCGTCCCTGATAAGGCTGTGGCCAAGGCTTGAAAATGACTGAGTTCTCCCTCTGTTTTGGGTCCATCATAATCACCTCGTAATAGGTGAAAGGCATGTTTGAATCCTCGAAAATTTAGGAAATTAAAGTAGAAGGTAAAGAAGATTCCTGCTGCAATCAGCCAGACTACAATGAGCGGTATTCCTGTTCCAAAAAGGGAAACTTCGAAGAAAATAATACGGTTAAGGGCATCTGCAATTGGCCCTAGGGCCGCATTGATCGTTTCGTCTATCATAATGATTTTTCTATCGTACAGTTAAGCGCTCACCACATTGCAATACCTGATAAGCTTGTTGCTGTTGTTTGGCTAGTGTTATGAATTCTAATGGGTCTGCCGTATTAAAGGTAAACATATCATAATGACATGGAATAACTAGACGGGCAGCTATTTGCTTGGCTAATTTGACGGCTTCCATGGCATCTAAATTACCAGCTACCCGCCTTTCTGGTTTATTCCCATTAATCGGTAAAATGGCTACGTCTATCTCAAAGGGAGCTAGCGCAGCTAGTATTTCTTCTCGCCAAAGCGTATCACCGCTATGATACAAGGTATAAGGACCAAACTGAAAAACATAACCCATAAATTTACAATTTCCTGCTTCATCTTTGTCCAGTTCATTATGGGCCGCAGGGATACCATGTATCGTGAAGCCTTCCGCTAAAGTAATAGATTCGCCCGCATTAAGTCCAATAGGAAAGTCAGCCGGCTTTTGAATACGATTAGCCACAAATGCTCGATTTGCCCTGGGAATCACGAATGTCAGTTCAGGATTAGCAGCCATGAGGGGGATCAGCGTATCTCCGTCCAAATGGTCCGTATGGTTATGACTAGAGGTTACGATATCGATAAAGTCCAAGCGCTCGGGAGCGATCACGAGTTCCGTCATCCTGATATGCGGCTTATCGGTAGTAGCATATTTTTTAGTGAGTGAATCAGAGAGGTAAGGATCAATCAATAAATGCTTCCATTGCCATTGAATCAAATAACCACTTTGACCCAGCCACCAAAGGTGAAAGCCGGTCCGATCCGCTCTTGCTACTGCTATGTCATCCAACAAAGCTTGGTCTTTTTGTACGGCCTGGATCATAGTCGAACCGCTTTTGCCCCCTTTACCATATTCACTAATTTTTGCTTGGCAGCCCAGCGGGCGGTTTGACTGAGGCCACAATCGGGCGCAACGCTTAGGCGATCGGCTGGCGCATGCTGCAAACACAATTGAATCCGATCGATAATATCTTGCTCCGTTTCGATGTAGTAACTTTTCACATCAATAATCCCCACGGCCACATCCATTTTCTGGCTAATCAGTCCGATGATTTCAATTTCGGCAAATTCGCGATTGGCCATTTCCACATGCATTTCGTCCACTTTAAAATCGAGGAAAGCCGGAAACATAGGCGCCATCTTGCGATAACCAACGGCATGCCCTTTGTAATTGCCAAAGCATAGATGGGTAGATAGGCGACATTTTCCCACCACCGGCTCTACTGTTTCATTGAAGATATTGACAAAACGCTGGGTATCCGATTTATAGGCATAACAACTCATGGAGGGTTCATCTACTGTAATTTCCCGACAACCCGCCTCCACCAAGTCGATTAATTCTTGTCTCACAATCGGTACCAAAGCAGCAGTAATGGCGTAGCGATCAACATATTCCGCATTGGGTAATAATCGACCACTCAACGTGAAAGGGCCAGGTACGCTAGCCTTCAATACAGGCCCATCCGGTGCCAATTGTTGAAGACGTTTAAACTCTTCCACAACGCCCAAACCACGTGGTGCATGTAAGGTACCAGCAATAGCATGCTTTCCTCTTTGGTCATGCGCTGGTGGTCCCCACTTTCTTGGGACAATACTATTCTGGGCAACACCTTCCAAAAAGCCGTAAAAAGACAAATTGAAATCTAGGCGACTCTGCTCGCCATCGGTGATCACATCGAGTCCTGCCGTCACTTGGTCATGAATAGCCACTTTCACGGCGTCTTCTTGAATTTCGATGATGTCGGCTTCGCCAAATTGATCTAAGTTTTGGCTAGCAAATTCGAGCCAGGAGGGAAAGGGATAGGAACCTATGACAGTCGTTCTTATGGGGTGATTTTTCATATTGAGGGATGATCTTTATCTTTTTCAGTTTGGGCGTACAATTGGGCCATTCTCCGACCGTGTTCATCATACGCATTTTCGAATAAGGCGGCAGCTTTTTCAGCCCCTAGCAGGACAGATGCAGTCAGCACTTTCGGGGGTTGGCCAGCCTGGGTGAGTCGCTGCGCCACTTCTGCCTTGATGCTATTGACGATCGCCACACCTCCTAGGGTAGAGCCCGGTGCGACTGGTGTTTCTAGGTCGGGCAAGTAGACCATGGCATCGCCTATGGGTGCACCCGTATCCAATACCAAATCAGCAAAGTCACTCAGTTTCTTTCCGTCTGCTCGCTTACTTGTACTCGCTTCTGAATGTGTTTTCGAAATCAAGGCAACGACCTTAACGCCTTGTTGTTGAAATATTTCTGCCATTTCAATTTGGACAATATTGCAACCACTGGAGGAGATGACCAATGCACAGTCCTGGCTATCTAGCGCGAAGTTCCGCAAAATTCGAGCCGCTAGGCCAGGTACATTTTCCAGGAACATCGCCTGTCGCTGTCCATTCGCTCCTACGACCTGGTTGTGAAAGGTAAGGGACAGTTCCACGATGGGATGAAACCCAGGAAATGAGCCATAACGAGGCCACATTTCCTCCACCATAATCCGACTATGTCCCGAACCAAATAAGTGGACCATTCGACCAGCTAATATACTTGCTGCAAACCAATCTGCTGCTTGTTGAATAGCGGTTTCCTGCCGGCCAACCGTATGCAATAGGGCCTGACATTTTTCTAAATACGTCTTCGTTGGATTCATTGTTGAGCTTTCATTCTTTTTTCTAAAGCAAACAAAGCAGCGCCAATGGCTCCGGCATGGTTCCCCAGTTCTGCTATTCGTATCGGTGTTTTAAAATCGGCTGGTCGCCATTCGTAGATAGCTAAAAAATCATGTAGCGGCTTCATCAAATGTTCTTCTGCCTTGGCAATACCCCCGCCGATGATGATGACGGCTGGAGATAAGACATTGATAAAAGAAACAACTCCTCTAGCCAAAGCCTGAATACTATTCAACCAGACCCAAGTGGCAAATGTATCGCCATTGAGATGAGCTTCGACCAATGCCTTTGTATCGGTAAACTTACCATAGGATCGTCTTTTCAAACTCCCCTGCCCTACCGCATTTTCAAGACTCCCCGGCGTATTGACAATTCCTTGCAATGGGTTCTGTTCTATGGATATATGGCCAATATGCCCCGCTCGCCCTTTCTGCCCCTGCAATAACTCCCCACCAATCATGATCCCGCCACCTACCCCAGTACCCAAGGTCATCATCAAAATATCTTGGTAGCCTCTCCCTGCTCCTAGTCGACTTTCAGCAAAAAGAGCAGCATGCGCATCATTCAATACATAGATATCCTCTCCGATATAATCTTTCCAAATAAAACCTTCTATTCCTAATAACTTAGTTCCATTCGACAGCACGCCCCGGTTATCCGCTTGCACCGTTCCAGGAGATGATATACCGGTACAAACAATCGCATTCTCATATTTTACTTGAAAATCATCAATTAGACGTTTGATAGAAGCTTTCCAGACGATACTATTGTCCTGTCCTGGGATGTCCTGGGTTGGCGTGCTCGCTTCATCCAACACTTCCCCTTTCGGATTAGTCAAAACCGCTTTAATATCTGTCCCGCCTAAATCGATTCCCAATAATAAGTGATCTTTTTGCATAGAATAAATTTCATTTTATTAGCAGCAAGCAAGACTTCAGAAGTTTAACTGGCCATGGCTTGCGAAAACTTCTGAAGTCTAAATCCTAGCTTTTTCCTTCGTCACCTCAGCAAGACTTCAGAAGTTGCTTGGTCATACCTAGGGAAACTTCTGAAGTCTGAGCTTAGCTTTTTCCTTAATACTGACCTTCACTCATATCTGAGCAAGACTTCTGAAGTTTAATTGGCCATGGATCTCGAAAACTTCTGAAGTCTAAGTCCTAGCTTTTCTTTCATCACCTCAGCGAGACTTCAGAAGTTGCTTCGTCATACCTAGGGAAACTTCTGAAGTCTGAGCCTAGCTTTTCCTTTAATACTGACCTTCACTCACTGACCATCCTCCATCCACCGCTAACACCTGCCCAGTAGTAAAGCCCGCCGCATCCGATAAGAAATAGGTAGCAGCAGCAGTCAAATCACTAGGCAATGCCATTCGTCCTCCAGCTAAGGGCTGTTTGGTTTTGATGAATTTTTGAATATCTGCTCTTTCACCAGCCCGTTTAGCCATGGGCGTATCCGTGAGGGCCGGAGCCAGGACATTCACTCGAATATCGTGCGCTGCATAATAGGCAGCAATCGAACTAGAAAAGCCGATCACCGCTGCTTTGGCCGCTGCATAAGAGTGGGTATAGAAATACTTTGGAGAGGGACTGTAAGCCAATACGGTACTAATATTCAGGATACTTCCACTCTGCTTATTTGCTAGAAAATAGCGAACGGCAGCCTGATTAGATAACATCATAGCCGTCAAATTCAAATCGAAAGTTTTCTGCCACCCCGCTAGCGTGAGCTCATGTAGCTGTCTCTTATACACATCTGACGCTGCCGACGAAGA
>CAJXUM010000379.1 GCA_913060855.1 uncultured Lewinella sp.
CTATCCTCTTCGTCGGCAGCGTCAGATGTGTATAAGAGACAGGGGCACTTCCATCTCTAAGGTATACTTGGCTTTAATATCGGGTTGATCAAAGCAAGGAAAAGCGGTGGCCGCTCGATCCGGTACGAATAGCGTGTACAGGTATTCTTCGCTTCGATTCAGCGATTGATCGCCTGCTGTAAACTTGATTTGGAAAGTGTTCTGCCCTACAGACAAGGCAGAGGAAGGAATAATGATATGGTCTTTTTCAAAACGATAAGCTACGGGCTGACCGGCTTGGCGTACACCGATTACTTGGCTACTATCTGCCCTAAAATCAAGCGTTACGGCTTGTTCCGTATCTTTTAAAGAAAACTGTACTTCCAAACTTGCAGGAATGGGTGCGGATAATTCGGCCGGAATATTGAAAAAGAGCTTATAGCGTACGTCTTCCAATTGGTCTGCCCGCTGCTGTGCCAAGCTCAACGCAACGCCATCTTCCAAGACCATAGGGGATGGAGTCGGCTCTTCGCAATTTGACATAAAAAATAGGATTAGTAGTGCTAGTAATAATCGTGTAGAAGTATTCATGCTTTCAACCTTTGGTATTTGCCTAAAGCTAAGGTGAAAATTTGAGATAGGACCTAATGCCCGGAAAATTAGGCAGAAAAATGCTTTTCATAGGAGATGCAACAATACTCCACTCCTTTGAAACAATAATGGGCGTCAGTAGGGAAATAATACCTGAACTTGCATTCATAAAGAAAAGTAGATGGCTTCTGTTTGTGTCGTTATTAAAAAGCCAGTAATGAGCATCCAAGTTTTATTAAGCACTATGATTATGATGACTGTTAATATTTCTACAACACCATTTTACAGTCTGAAAGATAAGGTCTCCCTCTCTTTGCATTTCATTGCAAAGGAAGAAGGCAGCTTCCACACTTTGGTCCACTTAATGGATCAGCGACTTTCTTATATGAAAGATGTGGCTGCTTATAAGTGGGTGAATAAATTACCCATTGAGGATGTGCAAAGAGAGGAGATTGTCTTAGCTAAAAGCATGTCTGCCGCTGGCCAATTTGGCTTGGATTCGCTGTCTACACGTAGCTTTTTTGAAACACAAATTAGCTTAGCCAAAACGATCCAACAATTTTGGTTTGATCAATGGACGAGAGAAGGTTTTGTGACCTACGATTATGCAGACTTGAAGACCGAAATACGTCCTGCTCTATTGGAGTTGGGAGACGATATTCTAAAGACGATAGCCGAGCTACAGCCCTGGCAGTTTGGTCGAGGAGAAAAACGGCAAGCTAAACGTTTGCTGCTGAAAGAGATCCTAGTCAAGGGACAGAAAAAAAGAGATCGGCTGCCGCTCTATACCGCTATTTTTAAGATTCAGCCATGAGGGGATGACTCAATTGTCCTTGAATGAGCTTATTTATCCGCTTTACATACAATCCGAGATTTAGAATTCCTAGCATATTTCAGGGGATGGTGGGGCCAAGTGCCTTTGGCCCACCATCACTCCTTTTTGTTTTATTCTTTTTCAATCCCATCTATCTTTTCAAAATACTCATCGGTTAATTTTTTCGCCACACCTGATAGCAGCAATAGGGCTAATACATTGGGAATCGTGATAAAGGCCAGAACGGTATCTCCCAAGCCCCAAATGGTATTCAAGGAGGTGACTGCACCCACAAAATGCATGATGACATAGACCGCTTTGTAGGGAAGAATCATTTTGGCACCAAACAAATAATTGACACATCGATCGCCATAGTAACTCCACGAAATAGAAGTAGAAATACCGAAAAGAAATACACATAAGAGGACGATCATAGTCCCCCACTTTCCTAGTGCTTTTGTATAAGCTAATTGCGTCAACGGTGCTGCATTTTCCATCGCCAAGCCATATAAAGTATCATAAGAAGTGCCATCCGTAGCAATAGCCAACTGCCGTTCAGGGTAGAGTCTTCCGTTAAATGGCTGTTGTCTTTCTTCGTCGATAAAAAAGCCTTCTACCGGTACCTCATGCCAGGCAAATTGAATAGGATCTTTATCCGCTAATTGAGGTTTCCCTGCTTCAATGACAATAACTTGACTAGAATCGGTCCGGACCGACGAATAAGTCTCGCTGTTGGCTTCAAGGTAAGCTACATCTCCGCTACTCAATCGAAAAGTAGTAGGTGTAGTCTCTTTCCAAACCCCCGCAGTGAGTATGACTAAAGCTGTAATCGTACAGATAATAATCGTATCAATTAGTGGTTCTAGTAATGCAACAACACCTTCGGAGGAAGGATCTTTGGTCTTGGCAGCCGAATGAGCAATGGGGGCTGATCCTTGTCCCGCTTCATTGGAAAATAAGCCACGACGGACGCCCCAAAGTAGCGTTTGGATAAACAATCCAGCTCCTGTGCCCGCTATGCCTGCGGAAGGATTAAAGGCTTCTACGAAAATCGAACTAAAAGCAGGCCAAACCATATCCGCATTGATAACCAGTACCGTAATCCCGCCTACGACATAAAGCAGCGCCATAATGGGCGCAATCACACTGGTGACTTTCCCAATCCGTTGAATTCCTCCTAGAATGACTAAGCCAACAAATGCGGCCGTTCCTACGCCACTCATCCACATCGGGATATCAAATTCACTGTTAAAAAGGTCGGCAATAGAATTGGCTTGAATCGCATTCCCAGAAAGGAATGCGGTCAGCATAATACCAAAAGCTACGAAGGCAGCCATCGGTTTCCACTTTTCCCCCAATCCTCTTTCTATATAGTACATGGGGCCTCCAGAGATCGTCCCTTTGCTCCCCCCACTTCCCGGATCGACTTCGCGATACTGCTGAGCCAAGGTAACCTCGGTATATTTGGTAGCCATCCCAACCAGCGCCGTTACCCACATCCAAAAAATAGCTCCTGGTCCTCCGAAATGGATCGCGATGGCCACACCCGCTATATTCCCAATCCCAACGGTAGCTGATAGCGCTGTGGTCAAGGCTTGAAAATGAGATACGTCTCCGGGGTCATTGGGATCGTCATATTTTCCCATCGCGACTCGCACGCCATGGCCCAGCCGCCGGAATTGTATGAAGCCTAAGCGAATGGTTAAAAAAAGTCCCGTTCCCAATAGCATCACGATCAATATCGGATACAGGAACGGATTAATCATTTGTTGAAATGCTACGATATCCATCTTTTAGTTTTTTTGTTAACAGGGGCAATAATGGGGCTGATCGCTACATTTTATGGCAAGATTTCAGTGAGAATAGGCATGGGTGTCAGTATTGTTTTTACTGACAAAGTTTTGTCAGTAGGCTGAAATGACTGGCAAATTTCATAGAATCAAGACAAGTGCGCTATGAATATTAATTGAACTAGCGTAGGAGCGGGCTGAAAGTATCTGCCTTTTTTACGATCAATCAAGTGCGGTGTAGGCTGCTGTTCTACAAAGGCTGCTTCAAATTCACCATTTTTGTGTCAGCTTTTAAACAACTTCAATTTCATGCAAAAAAATGGAAGAACTATTTCAAGAAGTATTGACGCATTTTTCACCTATTCTTAAGCACAAGCATTTTGAGAAGGGTAGGCTATTGCACAAAGCAAATGAAGTTTCTATTGAGCTTTTTTTGGTTCGGTCAGGTGTTTTAAGGTCTTTCTACTATGTTGATGGTAAGGATGTGACGGCACATTTTGCGTTGGATCATGGTGTGGTGGGCGCAGCAGACAGTATCATACGAAGAAAGAGGAGCAGGTATAATATTGAGGCCTTGGAGGACAGTGAGGTCTTCCTTTTAAATTATGATGAGTTGGAGGCATTTCTTGATAAAAAACCCAAGCTGGAGCGATTAGCAAGGAGGTTTACCCAATTGATCTACATCGACTTGGTAGAAAGAATCGAAGGAATGACTTTTCTTTCAGCTAAAGAAAGATACGACCATTTGATTGATCGTTACCCTGATATTACCCAGAGAGTAAGTCTAGGACACATTGCATCCTATCTTGGAATTACACAAGAAACCCTAAGCAGGGTTAGAGCCAAGCATTGATTTTTTGATCTATGTCAAAGCCTTACACCAATCAAATTTCTATTTTCGAGCTTAAGATTATAAAAAAAAACGGTCTATGCTTACGAATCTAGATTTCAAAAAACTATTCCTTATTGACGGTTTAGGCGCCCTTTTAACCGCCCTTCTCTTGAGCCAGGTATTGGCAAGATTCGAGTCTGTCTTTGGAATGCCCCGAGAAATACTTTGGGGGCTTGCGGGTATGGCTGGCTGCTTTGCGATATACTCTTTTTTGTGCCATCTATTCATTGAAGAAAATGGGAAACCTTATCTAAAAGGAATTGCGGCAGCTAATACGATCTATTGCATTACGACCTTAGGATTGGTTATTTACCTGAAAGAATCCTTGACCTATTTAGGTGTAGCCTATTTCATAGGAGAAATCGTCATCATATTGATCTTAGTAAGATTGGAATTTAACGTAGCGGGTAAATAACCGAATGGCGTTTAAGACAAGACCTTTCTCTGACCACAAAAATTATCAGAGAACCAGAATAAGAGGGTCTTCACGCTTGTTGTACGAGCGTAAGTTTTCTGCAGCAGCAAGAAAATATGCATTATAAAAAGAGCGCACTAGTTACTCGGAATACGAAGTACCTGCCCCGCCCTAAGGGTATTGTTCTGTAACTCATTCAATTGCTTGAGTGCTTGGGTTGAAGTATTCCCATTCTCATCCACGAGTCCATATTTTTTGGCAATCGAGAAAAGGGTTTCTCCGGAAGCGACAATATGTGTTTTTTCTGTTTCGGCATCGCCAGGAATAAATTTGCTAGTCCCATCGGAGTATTGAACCTCAATACCTTGAACGGAAGGATACTCGATCTTTGCTGGCACAGGGTCGATAAGTGTAGGGCGTACTTTTACCAGGTAATTCATTTGCACCTGGCGATCTCCCACTGTATTTCTTATGCTATTTCTATCTCTTTCATTTTCAAAAAAATCGGTTAATCGCAAGCTAAAGTTCACCGGAACGGATTGGGAAGAATTGCTGGCTTGTAGCAGCGTATCTCCCAAATTCATTTCAATGCTTTTCGATTGATTATCGTATTCGCTTACGCCTTTATTAGTTAGGGCATCCGTTGTCATTTTGAGATTTCCTGATAGTTTTGCATAGATCTGCTTGGCATTCTGATCTTTAGCGTCCCCACCTTTATAGGCCAATGGAACGACTATATTGGAAAATGCCTGATAGGTAATAGGGCGATCTTCTACACCAAGGGGTACTTCAAGGGGTGAAGTCAGCTTGATAGAAATAGTATCAGAATCCATTGCCTCGTCTCCTAGGAGGCTACTAAGTGGAATAAGATCAAGTGGCAATCTAATGAAAATGGAATCCGACGGTTTTAATGCCTGGTCAATTATAATAGGCGGCAACTGTAGCCGAAATGAAGAAGCGTTCTCCCCTACATTAAAGGCTTGCTCCTCCATGACTATGTCAATGCTTTTGGGAGTCTGAGCGAGGGGCGGAATCACTTCAAAAGTGTTTTCGAACAACATGCCAAACAAAAACCACAACAACAGAAGGACAATGAAGTATTTCCAGGTCCTTTTGATGAAACGAGCAATCGCCTCTCTGTCCCTCTTTTCGGCGAGAATCGGTTCGACTAGGGTATCATGACTGATTTCATAGATGGGGTTGTTGCCACTTTTATGGATTCTGCGGATCAAACGGGAATCTTCCAGGTTTCCTAGTAAACCATAATCAACATCCAGTACCTCCTTTATATAGGCGGCATCTTTAGAGGTACGCTGCCGGGATTTGGGTAGTACCAGATGGTCTTCGAGAAGCCGTCTGGCAAGTTTGCGGTCCTTGCGCTTTTCCAGGCTTTTGATCTGGCTGAGATAATATCCGCGAAGTACGGCATCGAGATTCCCCACATCTTCTATCTCCAAAGCCAAAGCCGGCCTAACTGCTGTTTCAGGCTGATTCTGTTCCTCTCCTGTTATGGGTATTTCCTGCTGTTCCATATCCTTTGGTTTCAATCCGATCTTTCCTGTTATTTTTTGATTTTCTTTTCCCGTTCCATCATCCTTCGTTCAATATGCTGACACACAATTTGGAGTTGGGACGGATCAATGCGTCGAGTAATTTTGTCCTCAAGAAAACCGACAAGTTCATCAAGCACCTCCTCACGTATCGTAAAGACAGGGGAAATAAAACCGTCCCCATCCAGCGATGCAGGCTGTGCAATGGCTTTTTTCGCCTGGTCGGTATCAAAGCTTCTCAGTTCATAGCTGTTGAGCAACATCTCCGGGAGGTGGGTTTTCAGACGCTCCAGGTAATGCAGCTTGTCAGAACGCATGGAAACCAGAATTTTGGCATCTAGCGGTTCTTCGATCCGGGCCATTAGTTGCGCTACTTTTGGACCTGTCTCTTATACACATCTCCGAGCCCACGAGACCGAG
>CAJXUM010000380.1 GCA_913060855.1 uncultured Lewinella sp.
GGTAGCCAAGGCCCCGGCGGTAGTTAAAAGTCGGAAGTTGGAAGCCGGAAATCGGAAATTAAAATTTGGAAATCGCTTATTGTTATTTATACCTTCAGACTTTCCCCACCATGACATTAAGCGATCCCGAATAATATTACTACAGGTAGCCCTTCCCTTTAGGAGCTGGGGACTAGCGTTGGCGGTTCTATCTCTATAAAGTCGCATTAGCAAATTCATATTCATGAAGCAATCGGGCAATTTTGGGATGATTTAAACAGGCTTTCAGTTGATTGGCATGCTTTTGATGGTGCAAATCAGTACCCAAGAAATCCACCATTTTATGCTTGAGTAATTTCCAGGCAATATCCTTGATCTGACTACCATAATAGCCTATGAGTGATAGGATATTAACCTGTAATCGACAGCCCTGGTCTTTAAGACGTTCATATTGTTTGAGGTCACCCTTCAGGTAAACATAGCGCTCTGGGTGCGCCATGATCGGACGATAGCCTTTGAGCTGTAGCTGGAATAAATAATTATCCAAATCGGGAGCGGGAGAGACAAAGCTCATTTCTACTAGTACACTTTTCCCGGGTAAAGTCAATAGCTCATCCATTTCTATCTTGGCGCCGAATGCTTCATCGAGTAGGTATTCAGCAGCCACGTCTATTTCTACGGTCAAGTTTTCCTTTGCGATAGCTTCTTTGAGTTGTTCCAATCCTGCAGTAATGATCCCAGTCGTATTGGGGTATAAGTCCGCCATTACATGCGGCGTGGTGATAACTTTTTGAAAACCCAAGCTATGAAGTTCCTTGACCAAACTTAAAGCAGTTTCCAGGTCGGGTGCTCCATCATCGATCCCTGGTATGAGGTGCGAATGCATGTCCGTTTTGAGGACTGAGAAGTCAATAGTCGACTTGGGTTGTTTTTTGAAGAAGGAGAACATGTTTTTTCTTGCTTGACTCGCCCCTTGGTCCCCTAAAGGGGAAGGTGTCAGCCCGCGATTTTAAATAATTATCTGCGCGCAGCTCATCCCCTTCAGGGGACTGAGGGGCAGCGCTGCCCTAATCCCCATAATACCCCCGATACCACTCCACAAACCGCTCTACCCCCTCTTCCAAGGCCATATTCGGCTGATAATCAAAATCTCGAGCCAGGTCGGAGGTGTCAGCATAGGTCTCTTCGACGTCCCCAGGCTGTAAGGGGAGCATTTCTTTGACGGCCAGTTTCCCTACTGCTTTTTCAACAGCTTCGATGAAGTCGCCTAATTTGGCAGGTTCATTATTGCCGATATTATAAATCTTATAGGGAGCTGAGGAGGTAGCTGTATCTATCATCTCTCCATTCACCCAATTTTCTTGGGGCATGGGAGGAGAGGGGATAACCCGGCATAAGCCCTCCACAATATCATCAATATAAGTAAAATCCCTTTTCATATTCCCATAATTGAACACCTTGATCGGTTGTCCACTAAGGATGGCTTTGGTGAACAGGAATAGGGCCATATCCGGCCGGCCCCAGGGGCCATAGACCGTGAAAAAGCGTAAGCCCGTCGTGGGTAGTCCAAACAAATGACTATAGGTATGGGCCATGAGTTCATTGCTCTTTTTGCTGGCCGCATATAGGGAAACCGGATGATCCACATGGTCCTGCGTAGAAAACGGCATTTTCTTATTCAATCCATATACGCTGGAGCTACTCGCATACACCAAGTGTTTGATCTTGAAATGGCGACAGGCTTCCAATATATGACTAAAACCCACGATATTACTTTGAATATAGGCTTTGGGATTCTTCAAGCTATAGCGTACTCCTGCCTGTGCCGCCAGATGGCAAACCATATCAAACTGCTGCTCTTGAAATAGACTATTCAAACCCGCCTCATCTTCCAATCGAAGTTGTATAAATTGATAGCCCGGCTGCGTCTCGCTTTGTAGCAATTCTTTGTAGGCGATTTGATTGCGAGGGATGCCCGCTGATTCCAGCCGCCCGATCTTCAGACTGACATCGTAGTAGTTGTTGATGCTATCCAGGCCGATGACCTCATGCCCTTCTGCGATGAGTCGGTTGGCTAGGTGATAGCCGATGAAGCCTGCGGTGCCGGTGACTAGGATTTTCATGGCTGGAATGAGGGCTTTAGAAGTTTAAGGTTTAGGGGCTGGTTGATGGCGTTAAGCGTTTAAGGTTGAAAGTTGAAAGTTTAGCTTGTTCTCTTGATTGTCGATCTTGACGATTGCGCGCTGCCCTTCCCCTTTAGGGGATCGAGGGGCAGGGAGTGCATGTTAAATTCCTACCGCCGCTAGGCCGCAATGATTTTAGTGATCTGTTCCCTTCTGGCAACGAAAGCAATAGCGGCTAAGATATGTTCTTTGGTAAGCAAAGGAAAATCTTCTAAAATTTCTTCATAGCTCATTCCGGAAGCTAACCATTGTAGAATATCAAGAATTGCAATTCGAGTACCTTTGATACAAGGTTTGCCGAATCGAATTTCAGGGTTTATGACAATAAATTCTTGATAATTTTCCATTTTCTAAAGGCTATTTTGAAAAATGTAGCGCGGAAGACTTCAGAAGTTTTGCTAAGAAATGGTTGAGTAAATTTCTGAAGTCTGGTTTAAGCTAATTGCTAAAGATTAAGCGAACCCTTGAAGCCTCGCTAAGCATAGAAAACTAGGCTAAACATTCAACCTTCAACCCTAAACTTGCCTCAGTCCCCTCTACCGCCGCTCAAACGGATGCTGTGACAAAGGAATCTTTGCCAAGGGATGATATTCCCCTTGCAAGCCAATGGGCCGAGCATGCCGAATATGGTGTACAATTTCAATGGCCTTTCTGGCTTCCCCAATTTCAAAACCCGCTCCGGCCAGTATATGCTGATAACTTCTGGTATGCAATTCGGTAAAGCCACCGCTAAATTCAAACTCTTCTCCTTCTATAGTGAGAGAACGATAGGTTCTGGCCCCTGTGTCCCGTATAGCTTGTGGGATTGTATTATAGTTGATACTCAAAAACCATCGGACGCGTGCCTTGGAAAATTCTAAGTAGCCTGCCGCGCGATCGTGCGTATGTACATGTACGATATTTTCTTTCAAATCCCCAAAAATCCATTGCAGCATATCATAAAAGTGTACGCCGATGTTGGTGGCAATGCCTCCAGATTTAGTTTGATCACCCTTCCAGCTGGTATAATACCAATGACCACGAGAGGTCAGATAGGCCAAGTCTATATCAAATACTTTTCCTGCTGGTGCATTATCCACCTTCTCTTTCAAAGCTATGACGCTAGGATGTAAGCGCAATTGTAAAATATTATAAATCTTTTGCCCTGTCTCGAGAGAGAGATCCTCTAGCGCATCAATATTCCAAGGATTCAATACAATAGGCTTTTCACAGATGACATCGGCGCCATTTCGCAAACCAAATCGAATATGCGAGTCATGTAGATAATTTGGAGAACATATACTGACATAATCGATGGCCTTCCCACTTCTTTTTAGTTTTTCTAAGTGCCGATCAAATCGCTCGAATTCAACGAAAAAGTCTGCCTGTGGGAAGTGGCTATCTATGATACCAACAGAGTCGTTCTTATCTAAGGCTGCCAGCAAGTTATTACCTGTATCCTTAATGGCCTGCATATGCCTTGGGGCGATATAGCCAGCTGCACCTATGAGAGCGAAGTTTTTCATGTCTTGTTTTGGAATTCCCGTTCGCTGGACCCAATGAGCAAGAGCTCAAGGCGAACATGGGTAGAATTAAACTACTTTAGAAACCTGATTATCTTTAAGTACGTACTTTTCGTCACTGGCCGGGCAAACTGCTTTCCCTCCTTCATCAAACCGCAACCTTTCCCCAAATTCACTCATCCATCCTAACTGCCGCGCCGGATTACCCACCATCAATGCATAGGGCGGTACATGCTTCGTAACTACCGTCCCAGCCCCAATAAAAGCATGATGCCCAATATCATGGCCACAAACAATGGTAGCATTGGCACCAATCGTAGCGCCATCTCCCACATGAGTAGCCATATACTCCGTCTTACGATTCACGGCTGATCTTGGATTGATCACATTGGTGAATACCATAGAAGGACCGAGGAATACATCATTCCCACAAGTCACGCCTTTATATATGGATACGTTATTCTGCACTTTTACATTACTACCGAGTACAACATCATCGGCCACAAATACATTTTGTCCGAAACTACACTTCGGGCCAATTTTTGCGCCTGACATGATATGGCAGAAATGCCAAATTTTGGTACCGGCTCCAATCGTCGCCCCCGGGTCGACAATTGCGGTAGGGTGGGTGAAATAGTCTGACATGGTTTTTTTGATTTGGTGGGGGAGTTGTTTATTAATTTTCTTTTCTGCTTTTGCTCTTCTGCCCCTCGGTCCCCTAAAGGGGAGGAGCTTCCCGCTTTTTCCTCGGCGTGCTGTACCTTCTCTTTTTGGGGACTGAGGGGCCGTGTTGGCTAATTCTTACTACCCCTTATCACGCTGCATTTCTAGTTCCATAATGAATATGCGTAATTAGTCACTAAAATCGCGTGCTGCCCTTCCCCTTCAGGGGACTGAGGGGCCGCGCTGGCTAATTCTTATAACCCCTTATCACGCTGCATTTCTAGTTCCATAATGAATATGCGTAATTAGGCACTAAAATCGCGTGCTGCCCTTCCCCTTTAGGGGACCGAGGGGCAGCGCTGTGCACTTCTCAATTTCATCAATTTCCAATCTTATTCTTTCAAGCACAACATCTATCTGTTCAGTTACTTCCTCATTGGTAAATCTAATCACCCTTAATCCTATTCTTTGTAAGTCCTCGGTTCTTGCGCAATCCAAAAGTTCTTGCTCTTTTCTGTCATGATAGCCACCATCTACCTCAATTATTAATTTCAATGGATGGCAATAGAAGTCAGCAATATATTGGCTTATTGGATGCTGCCTGCGAAATCGATACCCCATCATCTGCTTTTTACGCAATCTCTCCCACAATAAGGCCTCAGGTTCTGTCATCTTCAATCGCAAATCCTTAGCAAATTGGAAGATTCTAGTCGAAGCATTCTGATGCATACCTGGGTTATCGGTAGTATTTTCCAACAAAAATGTCGTTTTTAACCAAAAGCGCGCTGACTTTCCCCTTTAGGGGACCAAGGGGTCGCGCGTGCTGATCCTTCACTTTTAATGGGCCGTGTGCTTACTGCCCTAAACCCTAAACTCCTTCAGTCATTTCCCCGCCCGACACGGCTCCGCCGCCGAAAAGTCGCAAGACTTTTAGCCCGAAAACGACATTGCTGTCGCTTATACTCATACGGTATGCCAAATCATGGTATAGTAGTCAAAAACAAAGCTGTAAAACAGTCTTGTTTCTGATAAAATAGAAGTGATTTCCTTTTGTACGGAAATTCACTCACTCAAAGTCCTTTTTATTAGCGGGAACAAATAGATAACCTATTCATTCCTGATTTTTCTCAATAATAATTGCAAGGCATAAACCTAACTCTTTCACAACCCGATAACCCGCAACTCATTCCCCTAATTCCAATACCGCTCTCCCTCCTCCACACTCACCTTCCCATTCCCAATCTTCCGCAAATACTGGGGATCCACCTGCATGCGCATCGCATAACCTAGACTCTCCAATTCAATCACGAAGTGCTTTTTGCCTTCTAGGTCTACTAATACACCTTTCAACCCAGTCAACTGCCCACCAATAATCTCTACCTCATCGCCTTTTCTCAGGCTTCGAGCAGGTTCTATTTCTACTTCTATATTCTCTCCGACTACACGTTGGATGAGATGAATTTCTCTTTCTGGAATAGAAATTAGATTCTTGGAAAAACGGACAAACTTCACCACATCGGGGGTGTCCAATACAGGAATATATTCTGGCTTGGTAATCTTAGTGAAGAGGTAACAGCTAATTAATGGTAATTCCACTAGCTTAACTTTACGGGTATAATAGCGTTTGAGGCGCTGCAGTGGGAGATAGGTAGTGATACCCTTCTCTTCCAGTCGCTTGAGTACTTGCTTCTCTCTTTTATATCGAGTGTATACAGCAAACCATCGAGCTTCCTGCTCATGGAGGTGATTCTCATAGGATTGGGGGTTTGCAGACATTCTCTCGTTTTTGGTTGTTGATTCAAAATCTGAGCATTTGGCTTTGTGGATGTATAGCGGACGCGGGGTAAAATCAATTTTACGTCCGGTCATTATATACTGACCGAGATCAAAAAGGAAGTTATTTTCCCTTTTATATCCCGCGTCATGTATAGATTACCCTTTGGGCCAGATGCAGTTTTTTTGGCATCTCTAAAAAACTACAGTCGCCAATATACTATTTCATTGTCGGTTTCAAATTGATAAATCCCTTTTAAATCAATTAAAACGGGATTAGCGTTCATCACCGATTTGAAACTGTCTCTTATACACATCTCCGAGCCCACGAGACCGAGGCTGATCT
>CAJXUM010000381.1 GCA_913060855.1 uncultured Lewinella sp.
CGAGATCAGCCTCGGTCTCGTGGGCTCGGAGATGTGTATAAGAGACAGGAACTAAGGAGTACGAAATTCCATAACTGGACAGGAAAGAGTATAGAACAACTGGCCGAATACTTCAATCCGAGATTGCAAGGCTGGATCAATTACTATGGGAAGTTCAGACTAAGGAACCTCGACAAGATCTGCAAACTCTTCAACAGAAGACTAGCTAAGTGGGCCAAGAATAGGTTTAAGCGGTTAAAGAATTCTTATGTAAAAGCAAGTAAATGGTTACGGGAATATAAAGCTATTGCACCTGAGCTGTTTACTCACTGGAGGTATGGATTCATTAATGCTTAAGTTCTCTGTATAACAAGAGCCGTATGACGGGAGACTGTCACGTACGGTTCTGTGAGAGGTTTAAGGTGAAACTCCTTAGATCTACTTGACGCTCCCGCTCGGTACCTGTCCCGTCCTCGCCTTTCGAAAGCTCCTGCTGTCACTTAGAATCAAAGTTGGAGCATATCTCAGCGACTCAATGCCAATCTTCCACCGCATGAATCAACCGAAAAGTATCATCCGCATACAAACCGCTGGGCTTTCTTTGATTGACGATCATATCTTTACCAGAAGCCTGTCCTAATGTCATACCGCCCTTGGACGTAAAGTCTCCGATTATAATAAACTTAGGAGCAATGTGAATCTGGCGCCTAGGACTGGCATTTAGGCGGAAAGCGGTGAGTAATTCTCGATAGGGCTCAGCCAAGTTTTTGGTGAGTGCTTTCCCATTGACCACGATATCTTCTTTGGTGTAGGTGAGAATTGCTTTTTTCTGCTTGGCCTCGATCAAGTTATCTTTTATGAATCGAGAAAGCAGTTTACGCTTTAACTGCTGCATTTCGGCCCAGCTCAACCCAAATGTATTTCCCTTTTTATCTTGACTTTCGCTCAGCGATAAGGAGTTCGTGTTGATTAGGTCGTCATCTGATAGTAGAGAGGTCGTAAGATCTGTCCCAGGAAAGAGCTCTGTCGAGGAATCATCCTCAATGGAGAGATCGAGTAAGCGGTTGGCGGGCAGTGATTTTCTTAAGCTACCGGCAGGCAAAGGGCCAGAACTTATTCCCATAAAATGGCCCGCGGATGTAAAATGACCAATTCCAATAAATGCCTTTCCAATGACGAGATGGCGACCTGGACAAGGAGGAACGTCTTGGTGGAGGATAAGGCTATATTTCTGGTATAATTGGTCATCCAATGTTTGACCATTGACAATGATTTCGCCTGGAGAAACTTCTATAATGATGCTTTCTTTTTTAGAAAGAATCAAATGGTCGGATAGTAAGGAGCGGCGAATTTGCTGTTTTAGGCGTTTCTGGTTTTCTTTGGTTAATTCCAGAGGGGGGTCACATTCTTGTTGAACAGGAATCATTAGACCGGGCCGATTGGGCGATATTGCTAGTGGTATTTGGTCATTTGGTGGAAGTGGAGTAAGATTACTCAGAGGAATAGCGGTCAGCGTAAATGGTGTGACAGCCAGGCTAGAGTTACTGTATTGAACCTCCTTAGTCCCTTGAGTAAGGAGGGGAAGAATAGGACTCATTGCTAGCTGTTTGACCGGGCGACTTGTTTTCTGTTTGAGCTGAGGTATAAGCTCTTCTTCGGGCGATAAAGAGATAGTTTCTTCACTTGCAGTAATCGGAGTAAAAGTCTGATTATGCTCCTGTTCTTTAGGAGATAATAGCAGCAAACCAGCTAGAATAATCGTCGTGGTGATGGCACTCATCAGAATGGTATTTAAGTTGAAATAATGGAGCCAGCTTTTCCATATAGGCAGTGGAGGCAAGCTGGTCACGATGAGCCCTACTTTTTCAAGACTGATTTCAGTAGGCAACTCCCGGAGAACTTCGAATATTTGATCGTCTTTTCCTACTGGTTTCATAAGGTAATCGTTTGCAGCGTGTTTAAAATGCCAGACATATCGCGAGTCGTGCTTTTTTCTGCCATTAGCCTTTTCAATTGTTTTCGGGCTCGGCTGATTTTTGTTTTGATAGCACCTTCTGTGCTCGTTTGAATGACGGCAATCTCTTTCATGCTAAACCCACTGATCTCAAATAGTACCAAAGCATCGCGCTGATGGCCAGGCAGCCGATCTAGGGTCCGGTACAATAATTGAATATCTAGGCGCATTTCGGGAGATATACCTTTAGCGGCGAGGTGATCACTGTGCTTATCGACCCATTCGGTTTGAAATTTGCGTTTGCGCCATTTGCTGATCGAGCGATTGCGCGCTGCTCTAATCAAATAATGGAGTAATTCGCCACTTTTCCGAATGCTATCAAAATGTTGAAAAGCGGAAAGCAAAACATCTTGTACCAAATCTTCAGTATCCATTTTGCCATAGGCTAATGCCGAGCAATAACGGATAAAGGGATCGTGGCAAGATGCGTACGCTTTCATAAATTGTGCCTGCTTTGGGTCTGCCATAAGATGGAAATAACTGTTTTCAGAAGGATAGTCGCACGAATGAGGCAAAGGTTACACGCCGGTGAATATTATTATCAGGTTTGGCCTTGCAAGGGTCTATTAAAGGACAATCTTGCAATTAGGATAGTTTCACCCCCCTCCAGTCACTGCAGGTGCCTGTCTAGCTAGCCAGATGTATTTTCTGCCTGCAACACCCCCTAAGCAGGCAGTTAAAACGTTAAAAAAATACATCAACTACAAAAATAGTTGACAAACTACGTAAATAGTTATATACTTGTATCAGAAATAAAAAGCATGAAAAGACTGACGGAAAAGGAAGAGGCGATTATGACGATCATTTGGCAATTGGAAAAGGCATTTGCCAAGGAAGTAATGGAGGCGTTACCAGAACCGAGACCGCATATCAACACCATATCTACGACCATGCGAAGAATGGTAGATAAAGGTTATCTAAAAGTAGAGGATTTTGGTACAACGCACCGATACTACCCCGCGATGTCCAAAAAGGATTATACCCAGAGCTTTATCAAGCCCGTTTTGGCTGGCTTATTTGGCAATTCTATCAAAAATGTCGTGGCTTTCTTTGCAGAAGAAAAGGAGATATCACCCGACGAATTGAAGGAAATAATAGCCATGATTGAAGGAGAAAAAACCGAGGAGAAAAAATAACAAAAAGTAGTATTTCATGGGATTTGCGATGTATTTACTAAAGGCCAACTTGATCCTTTCGGTCCTGTTTGGCGCCTATTGGTTATTGCTTAGAAATGAACGTTTCTTTCAATTGAATCGCCTCATTTTGCTAAGTATATTAGTGTCAGCCTTTCTATTGCCGCTATTACCCCAATGGCAAAGTAGTACACCTTCATCCCCCGTGATAGCAAAAGTACAGGGGCAGATAGCGACGGTAAGTCCTTTTGCGTCGGTGCCTGCTATCGAATCCAATACTACAACTAGTGGAAACACCTCTACGCAAGTTGTTGGAGCAAATCCACCTCCAGCAGATTCTACAAAAGTTGGACCGACAATATCCTTTTCGATGATCGTGCTCGGCTTGTATCTAATCGTAGCAGCCCTCCTTTTCTGTAGCTTTTTATTTCAATTACTGAAGCTGTATGCGATACAATATGAGCGAGATCACGTCAAAGAAGATGGCTATACGCAGGTCCAACATGATCGTGATATTCCGCCCTTTTCCTTTTTCAAGCTTTTAGTGATCAATCCTAGCACTTTTGATCACGACAAATTACAGCAGGTGATTGCACACGAGAAAGTGCACATTCGGCAACGGCATACTTTGGATATTCTCCTATCGGAGATCACCACTATGTTCTGCTGGTTCAATCCGATCATCTGGCTTTTTAAACGGTATGTGAAGCTTAATCTCGAGTATATAGCGGATGAGGCGGTACTGGATACCGGTATCGATAGGAAAGCTTACCAGTACCATCTCTTGTTTACCAGTTCGAAGGCCATGTCGTATCGATTGAGCAACCTGTTTAATTCTTCACCAATTAAACTTCGAATTAAAATGATGAATACGAATAAATTTTCCAGTTTGGGAATCTTGAAATATACTTTGATTTTGCCATTATTAGTGGGCCTTTATGTCTTTATTCAACCTCAGCAAGTTCAAGCACAAACCACGGTGGGTGTAAATCAAACGTCCAAAAATAATAGTTCTAATGCGCTACAAGAAGGCGAGAACGTCTATATCAAGATCAATCGAGATGTGTCAGCGCATGTACTAGAACAGATGACGGAAGAATTAGCGAAAAAGGACATTTTTATCAAGATTAATAATAAGAACTACAACAATGACTACTTGACAGCTATTGACATGGACATACATATGCCTAATCGGTTTCAACACCATATCACAATGGAAGGAGATGGATCAGACTTCAAGACGATCATCTTTGTCATGGAAAGCGGTAAAAAGGAGCATCTTTACTTTGGAGAAGGCATCCCACGCAATATTTCTGCCAAAGGCCGGAAAGTCTTAACCGAAAACCTTATTCATGGTATGTTGATTTTGAAGAAAAATGGCAAGATCACGATGACTGGTGCTTATAACTTTGATGAGTAGCGGGTATTGTAAATGGCCACTTCGATAAATGGGCTGCCAAATTTTATTTGAACATAGAGGCACAGAGTCACAGAGAAAAAATAACACTCCGTGTACTCAGTGCCGCTGTGTTCAATACTTTTGGCGTGAATGGATAATAATGTTTAATTTGTTACCATTTTAGAGACATGTTTCAAAACATTCTCTTAACCAACCCTATTAAGCCCAAATAGAAAGTATGGTATCCTATGAAAGTTATATGCTCTTAGCCCTGGGTATATATGTATTGATTCTAATTGTAAGCTATTTCTTGGCATTAAGACTGGATAGGAAGGGAGTACGTACAAAGGCTACCATTACATCTTTTGAGACAGAGGAATATGATTCATCGTCCTCGTCCGATTCTTATGACTCCTCTTACCGGTACAAAGCTCATATTGAATTTGAAACGCAAGACAAGGAATGGACGCGTATTAGGATACCCATTAATCCAAAGTATTTGGCTGAAAAAGATAGAAGTAATCTCCGCATTATTTACCCACCGGGCAAACCTGAAAAAGCACAAGTAGACGATTACTTAACTATCTATGTAATTCCCTTGGTGATGTTGACACTGCTAGTGCTAACAATGATAGGAACATCAATTGCCCTTGTTTATCTTATGTAGCGTTCAATAAAAATGGATGAGCTACAATTGGTCTAGAGCCTGTGTCAAATCATCACACAAATCCCCAGCATCTTCAATGCCGATAGATACCCGAAAGATCCCCTTTCCCGCAAAGGCACGATAGGAAGCCGCTTGTTGCTCCGTCAACCAAAAGGAAGATTGTAGTAAGCTATCAGTATCCATATAAAAAAGTAGACTCTTGTGATGGCCCAGAGAAACAGCATAATGAAAGATGCTCAAATGCTGGGCGAGGACCTTGGCTGCCACAGGCCCATCTTCGACCTGGAAAGTCAGCATCCCCGAAAAATTACACATCTGCGCCTTGGCCAAGGCATGCTGTGGATGGGAAGTCAAACCGGGATAAATCACACGCTTTACCTTTGGATGAGCCTCCAAGAATTGAGCGACTTGCCTGGCATTTTCTTCATGCGCCCGCATTCGTAGCGGGAAGGTCGCCAAGCCGCGCAATACCAGCCAAGCATTGAAGGGACTAATAATGCCTCCCATCCGCACTAAAGTGGACTGTTGCAAGGCCAATAAATCCGCTTTTCCACCCAATACTGCACCCCCAATCGCATCCCCGTGCCCACCCAGGAACTTGGTCAAAGAGTGAATGACAAAATCAGCACCTAGCTGAATCGGCAAAGTCGCCATAGGGGTAGCAAAGGTAGAGTCGACAGCGACCTTTGCACCTACTTTACGCGCCAGTTGCGCCACAACTGCAATATCCGTAAGTCGGCAAATAGGATTACACGGTGTTTCAACATAAACCAACTTCGTATCTGCGTGGATGGCATTTGCTACCGCAGCCAAGTCGCTCATATCGACTCGACTGATACGAATCCCCATCTTCGGCAAAATTTCATTGGCCAATTCCGAAGCACCAGCATAAGCCACATCACTCATGACGAGATGATCCCCTGACTCCAGGACATGCAGCAGCAAACTACTAATAGCTGCCATCCCACTGCCAAACAACACACAGCGCTCCGCCTCCTCCAAGGCTGCCAACTTCTTCGCCAGTTGCTGGATCGTCGGATTGCCCCAGCGCGTATAAACATAACCCGTTTTCGCTTCTCCCTCCTGATCGCCGATGGAAAATTGTACGTCAGGATCTACCGCATAGGTGGTCGACATCACAATATTGGGTGTGGTGGCGCCAGTGGCGGGGTCGGGTGTTTCTCCGGCGTGAACGGCGCGGGTTTGCAGGCCGGTGGGTGGTGGTTTCATATCTCTTTTTT
>CAJXUM010000382.1 GCA_913060855.1 uncultured Lewinella sp.
TCTACACTATCCTCTTCGTCGGCAGCGTCAGATGTGTATAAGAGACAGATGTTAGAATGTCCACTTAAAATGCCTCGTTTACTACATCAAATTTGAAAAGTAGCAAAACGATCAATAGGATGAACAAAATGATCATGGGAATTGAGATTTAGTTTAATTGCATAGGGTAATAAACATCACTCGGTCGTTCATGGTAATCTGCTTACTATTGCTAAAAAGAGAAGGCTGTATACATATAAAAGTAATTTAATATGAATTAGACCTTATTTTATCCCCATTCGTAGATAGTAAGCTCGTTCGGGATTTTACTGGGTATTTATATCAGCAAGATACCGGATTATGGTCAGTTTATCAAATAAATAGGGGCTAAAGAAGTTGCGCCTTGAAGACAAATTGTCTCCAAGGCGCAAAAAACATTTATTTTATACGTATATAAAATAGGACTTACTTCTTAGACGTCCATTCTTTAATGGATTTTTCGTTCATACGTACGTAGTCTTTGTTACCTGCTTTTTCAGCAAGGGCTTTAGATTTCTTAGCGGCTTCGATAGCAGCATCTTTTTTACCCAAATCAGCCAGGATAAGCGCCTCACGACGAACTTGCCAGAAAGCTGGTTTTTCAACCTTAGTAGCTTTCTGAATCATTTCCAATGCTTTGTTTAAGTCTTTACCAGCATCATGGTAGTAAGAAGCTGCTGCATAGTAATCATTTGCACTTGGACCAGCCATTACTTTGTCGATCCCAGCCATTACTTTTTTGTCCACTTCCGCTTCGATAGGTATCGCTATTGCTGTTTTATCCCACATCACATACAGGTTGGCTGTATTTGACGTTAAATCTCCTAACATCATCGTGAAAGATTCGACAGAAAAAGGAAGCGCTTGAGCATCCACTTTTACAGTTGCGGCAGGTGTTTTTTCAACATAACTGCCCCAGTTTCCTGTTTCGTATGGGAAGAACATAATCTCCCAACTTTTCTCATTTGGCTTGGATAATAAAGCATAATCCCCCCCTTTAATCGCTTTTCCTCCTACTTTCACATCATCGCTGAAAGAGATTTTGGTAGCTTGATTAGCTCCCAATCTCCATATTTCACCATGAGGAACAAGTCCATCAGCTGTGAAAATGGTACGTCCTTTCACACTTGGACGAGAATAAACGAGGGAAACTTCAGTTAGACCAACGGTCTGCTTGGTCTCAGAAGTAGGGCTTGGTTGAGGGGTCCGAATTTGACCAAAAACTTGTCCAGCTAAACATGTGAATACGAATAAGCTTAAGAACAGTTTTTTCATTATAGCTTGGTTTTAATTACAGAAATAGTAAACTTCGCGCCGAAGGTATAGCTTTAAGCGTAAATTGTACCTGATTCCTATTTTTTTAAACCTTTCTTAAGAACTAGCTGCTCAATTCTTAGTAACATGACCATAGCAATCATTGCCCATGATGGGAAAAAAGCGGATATGGTGGGCTTTATCAAAGATCACATCGAACTATTTCAACAAAAAAGCATCAATTTAATCGCAACGGGAACGACTGGCTCTCATGTAGAACGTGCGGGGCTAGAAGTGGAACGCATGCTGAGTGGCCCTTATGGCGGAGATGCTCAAATTGCAAGTAGATTGGTGGAAGGAAAAGTGCAGATGGTGATATTTTTCAGGGATCCCTTGGGGAAACATCCACATGAGGTAGACGTCAATATGCTGATGCGCTTGTGCGATGTGCACAATATACCCTTGGCGACAAATGTGGCAGCAGCGGCTAGATTGGTAAGTACCTTATAAGGTTATAGGAATAGTATTTTTTCTATTACTGCTTATTTATGCTCTGATATTGATAGCGTGCCGCTCTATTGTCTGGTACAGGTCTTTCGGTTTAAAGGGTTTGGTCAAGAAATCATTCATACCCACATCAAAGGCACGTTGCCGAAAATCGGCCAAAGCTGAAGCAGAAAGCGCGATGATAGGCAGCGACTGGTATTTTTTCTCGCTCCAACTACGAATGGTTTCAGTGGCCTGATAGCCATCCATACGAGGCATCTGGAGATCCATTAAAACGATATTGTAGTCTTTTACTTTTATCATCTCTAAAGCCTCATAACCATCATGGGCGATATCGATTTCCATATCCCAAAACTTCAAGATTCGTTTCACAACCTTTACATTGAACAGGTTATCTTCCACTATCAAAATTCGCTCGACGCCTTTTATTCCCTTTTGCTTCAATACATTTTGGGTCTCCGAAAGCGTCTCAATCGGAATCTCACCAATAGGATAAGTCAAGCTAAAAGAAAAACAAGATCCTTTTCCTATTTCGCTCTGCAATTTTATCAAGCCACCTTGCAACTCCACCAAGCGCTTGGTGATAGCCAAACCGAGGCCAGTACCTCCAAATATTCTAGTGGTGTGCTCATCAGCTTGTGAAAAACTTTCAAATATCTGCTCTTGTTTTTCTTTCGGAATACCAATGCCTGTATCCTTAACCTCAAATAGCAATTTAGACTCCCCTTTCTTTGATTGGCCCTGTTGTCGCACGGCGAGACTAATTTTCCCCTCTTCGGTAAATTTGATGGCATTATTGAGCAGATTGATCAATACTTGGGTAAGCCGAGTAGGATCGCCTAATAAATATCGGGGCACATCTTCCTCCATATCCAGTTGAAAGATCAATTTTCTTTCTTTCGCCTTTGGCACTAATGTTTTATAGATATTATTGATGACTTCTCGGATATCAAAATTAGTACGCTCAATCACCATCCGCCCCGCTTCCATCTTACTGTAGTCCAGGATATCATTAATAATAACCAGTAAATTCTCTGCAGAAAACATGACCGTTTCCAGGTGTTCCTTTTGATCGATTCGTGGATTTTCCTCCAGTAAGACATGCGTCATACCGATCACTGCGTTCATTGGTGTTCGGATCTCATGACTCATATTCGATAAGAAATTAGACTTGGCCAAAGTCGCCTCTTCTGCTTTCTGTTTCGCAATGGTTAGGTATTCAATTTCGTCTTTGATTTCTCCCGTTTCCACTACTAATTGTTCCTTCTGACTCAATAAGTCCTGGTTGACTTGGGTCAGTTTTTCATTTTTACGATCTAACTTCTTTAAAACGGGTTGAATCATTAATATGACACATGCAATCATCAATAAGATCAAAAAACCGGCGACCATTAGGCCTGTCTCTTTCAGGTTCTGAATTCGGCCATGGGCTTCTTTCTCATAATTCCCCACTATCGCATCCATTAATGGGAGAAACTTTTGTTCATTCATTATGATATCCGCAATGAGGTCGGGATACGCTAAGGTATTTTCACTATCTAATAATCGACGAGCTGAAGAGGTAAGGCCTTGGTAGGCATCTTGCATAGAATCAAAAAGAGACCGTGCAGCAGGGCTATTGTCTCGGCTACCCTCCAAACCAATTTCCTCACTCCCATGTAACAGTGCCCAATGTTGCATTTCTAACGTCTCTAAGGTCTCTTCCAAGGCAAAGCGTAACCTAGGTTCACTATTATTGGCAAATAAAAGCGCCATTTTAGCTAGCTTCTGGCTGTACATCCGCTGGCTACCAGCCACATTAATTACGCGAGAATCCAACAAGCTATCTTCTACAGAAGTGTAAATAATCAATTGGGAAAGCAAAACACTTGCAATGACGGAAGCTAGAAAGAGATATAGGGTTGTTTTATAATTCACTGGGGGTAAACTTTGAACTACAAAACTATATATTTATTTTTTTACAAATTATAATTATAGCGATATTTGTGACAGGGCTAGATTGCCCTCCAATAAGGTCCTCCCCGCAGTTTAATTTCCATTCTACGACAGCTTTTATTCATCTATCTCGAAGTAATATTTCTGAAAAACACGATTGAGCGGTTACCTTTTTCCGCGCTGCGCAATAAAGACTTGAACAGGTTTAGAACATGGTACGCCAAGCTAGACCTGTTGAACGCTCTATCATTGGAAAAATGCCGCTCTCAGCATGAAAAAAAACGCGCTCTCTCTTTTTACACTCTTTTTGTATTCCTTCATCGCTTGGGGGCAACCCTTTGCCGTAGAGGCTAACTTACAGCTACAGGCACCGCTCACTCCTTATCTTTCCGATATCGTGAGCGGTGCTCCTTCCAAGATTCAAGTCCAATTGTTGCTGCGCGATGATGATGAGCTGGCCTATTCCGCTCGATTGCATTTCACCATCAGCGGTCAGGGCATTAGTATTCGAACTCGACAGGATATTACTCCGCCCCCGATCTTTTTAGATTATAATGTCCCCCTACTGCTTTCGAGGATAGACCTATTTGACTATTTCCAGGTAGAACAACTCGAATTTCAGGGTATTAGTACGCAGGATTTCCTGCAGCATGGAGGAAGGCTACCTGAGGGCGTCTATAACATCTGCGTGGAAGTGTTGGACTATAATCGTTTTCAAGGAGCGGCCGTCTCCAATCAAGCCTGCACCGTCGTAGAACTGAGTGAGCTGGATCCTCCCTTGATCATCAGTCCAGTGGCAGAGGTGTCCCAGCAGGAAGCGCAAAATATTCTCTTCCAGTGGGTCCCTCAGCATCTTGGCAACTTTCCGGTCAACTACCAAGTGCGGCTGTGGGAACAGCGAGAAGGACTGAGTGTGAACCAGACCCTGCAACAAACGCTCCCCCTCTTTGAAACCCAACAGTTGGGAAACACCAGTTTTTTGTATGGTGTGGATGCCCCACCCCTATTTCAGGGACAATCCTATATCCTCCAAGTTCAGGCGCAAGACATTTTAGAACAGCAACAATTCAAAAACGACGGGCGTAGCCAGCATTTGGTCTTTCAATATGGATTGGGAACGGCTAGTACTTTGGCTTCAGCTGATGATCCTTGTACCAATGTCCCCATATCCTTAACCGCTTCTAATATTCGCATGGATGGGTTTCGGGCGCACTGGGAAGCCTTAACAGGAGTAGATCAGTATGCCTTTAGTTTGGCAGAAGATAGTGCCTTCCTTTTTCCAATACTCGATTACCAGGCCATCCCCGTGATTGACAATTATTATGAGGTAAGCGGGTTGGAAGAAGGCATTTACTATTATCGAATACAAGCTATTTATGCTGACTGTGCATCTCCATTCTCTAGTGTTATCCGCGTCCGCTTGGGGCAGGGCTGTTTGCCCTTAAGTGAGGACAGCAGCGAATACAGTTGCGGTACGGTTACTGATCCGGCTAGCTTTGAATCAGGCTCACTGATGGAGTATTTGCGTGTAACTGACACCATTCGAGCCCATGATTTTAAGGTTGTTTTGGAACAGGTGAATGGACGGGGCTATTTCTCCGGTCAGGGCTATGTGCAGGTGCCTTATCTGCAGCAAGCCAGGGTTAATGTCCAGTTTCAGGATATCCAAGTGGATGAGTACTGTCGATTGGTGGCTGGAAAAATGGAGGTGACGGGGGCGGGATTAGCCATTATCAGCACTGATTTGGCAGCAACGATGGATAGCATTTTAGGTGCGCTGGAGGTGTTGGAGGCTGGATTGGCAGAGGTGGAATCCATCTTGGACGATGCCGCTGATTTCTTGGCCGAATTGGAAGACATTGAAGATTATCTGGCCAATGGTCAAAGTGTATTAGAGAATCTGCTGCATTTGCAGGAGCATTTCCCCTATCTACCCCCATCTACTATTGATGCCATTCAAGCCGCCATCGACTGCCTCAAAAAGGCTCAAAACGCCACGGATTTTGAAGATTGTAAAGCCCAGATGCTAGCGGCTATTGATCAATTGAAGGCCGCCATGACGACCCTCTACGCCGCCGAATACCGCGTCAATTTTGGCCCCTTATCGCCTCGGCAGTTTGGATTTGATAGCCTTCGGCATGCCGCACAAGCCGAATGGTACAACAAGATTCCCATTGCTCAAACGGATTACTGGGTGCCTTGGCAATCGCTACCCGCTCAGCAGCCCGCCCAAGTCAGGGCCTGGGCGCCATCCCAAGCTACCTTCCCAGCAGACATTCAATTTAAGGATGGCTTGAAACAGGAGATACCTTCGATGGCCAGCCCTGCGGCATCAGACAAAACCCTGCAGCTCCAAGGCCAAGGCCACGAGCAGCACCAAACCGTCTATGCCCTACAACCCTATCAGGACAGTCTAGGGCAAGCGCAAGTCCACATTGCCGGCCAACTCAACCTGATCAGCTATACGCCCAAAACCGTCAAGGTCGTCCTCGTCCCCGTCAACGGCACCCAATACCCTTATTCCGTCGAGGCCCTCCATCAGCAATTGGATCACATCTTTGGCCAGGCCATCGTCGATATCGACCTCAGCATTCACCCCAACTTCCCTCTCCCCGGCTTTGACAACCAAATGGACAGCGTCTCCTCCGGCTTCCTCGCCAATTATACCTGTCTCTTATACACATCTCCGAGCCCACGAGACCGAGGCTGATCTC
>CAJXUM010000383.1 GCA_913060855.1 uncultured Lewinella sp.
CTCGGAGATGTGTATAAGAGACAGATATTTCATTAAGTCAGTAGGGACATCTGCCTGAAACTTTTCGTTGGCTAGTGCGTGATAATCCCTGGCTGAAGGGAGCATGCCAATTTCATTTTCAGGTTGCATGAGAATAACCGTTTGATAAGCCGCATCGATTTCCTTGATACGTCGCAGCAAATGCTGGTAAGCGTTTTGATCGGCCTTCCGGTTGTTTTCGGAGAATGGAGTGAGGATTTCTTGGCTTTCACCGGCGTCACTTTTGGCACGAGGAAACCGCTTTTGATCCAGTTTTACCCAGGCGGGCACATGGCTAGACATGCTGTTCTTCCAAGATCCAAACCAAAGTAACACCAACTTGAAATCCTGTCTTCTGGCTTCATAAATCAAATCATCAACCAATTCATAATCAAATTGCCCCTCTTCGGGCTCCAACAACTCCCAATAAATAGGAACGAGAATCGTATTCAGGTTCATCTCTTTTAGTCTCGACCATACGGGGCCCATCGATGTCATGGTACTGCCGGTAGAATTCCCCAACTCACCACCGAGGATCAAAAAGGGAGCTCCATTTACCACCAATTGATGTTGGTTACCGATCTTTTCTAAGCGGGGAAGATCGTTCTGCGTTGCGCCGAATTGAAGCGATATCAAGCCAATGAGCAGGGTTGAAAATCCAATTTTTTTCATGCGTGCTGTTTAAAATAATTGCTGCGCAATATAGCGAAAATAGCCAGACAACCTTCTAAGCTTGGACAAGGGGGCCAGATGAAATACGAAGGGGGAATGTTTCCAGGCCTTGCAAGATATGGCGTTTCAAACTTCCGGTTTCGCATTTCCGATTTTGTACAGCCTTAGAAAGGTTCGGAAATAGCCTGTACTTGGCAATTACAGCTGCACCCTCAAATTGATTGATTTTACCTGTACAGCCTTGGTTTTATCCTTGTTTCAGATTTTGTTACGATATATTTTTGCGTAAAACTGATTAGTTGCCAAATATTAGGTTGAAAACCATAAAGCTTACAAGTAATAATGAATATCCAACAACATACCTTTTTGATTGGTGGAGGGGCTTCCGGTTTGGGCCTTGCTACAGCAGAAATGATTGTGACTAATGGGGGGACTGTGATTCTAGCCGACCTCAATGCAGCGGCGGGATCATCGGCAGAAAAAGCATTGGGGCAGCAGGCGTTTTTCGTCCATACGGATGTAGCGGATGAAGGTAGCGTCCAGCATGCCATTGACGAGGGGAGGAAGAAATTTGGTGCGATCAATGGGTTGATTAACTGCGCAGGTATTGGTCCAGCTCAAAGGATCTTGGGCCGAAAAGGCATTCACACTTTGGCTTTATTTTCTCAAGTGGTGCAAGTCAATTTGGTAGGCTCTTTTAATATGCTTCGTTTGGCAGCAGCAGCCATTGAAAAGAACGAGCCGGGAGAAAGTGGTGAGCGGGGCGTGATGATCAATACGGCATCGGTAGCTGCTTTTGATGGACAGATAGGCCAGGCCGCCTACGCGGCCTCCAAGGGGGGCATTGTAGCTATGACCTTACCCATTGCCAGAGAGTTGGCGCGTGTAGGCATTCGAGTATTAACCATTGCACCGGGTATTTTTGAAACGCCAATGCTAATGAATTTATCGGATGACGTCAAAGATTCCTTGGGGCAACAAGTTCCCTTTCCTTCGCGCCTAGGTAAGCCTAGTGAATTCGCTTCTCTGGTAAAACAGTTGATTGAAAACCAAATGCTGAATGGTGAGGTAATTCGCCTAGACGGGGCCATCAGAATGGCAGCAAAATAATCTAATAGAAAATCCAAGATGATAAAGAACGTAATTGCAGAAATAAAGGACAGCATCTTATTCGTTGGCCTCAATCGCGAGAAGAAACGAAATGCGCTCAATGATGAGACCATATTGGAATTAGATCGCATTTTTTCCACCCTACCCAAAGCGGTCAAGGCTGTAATTATTCATGGTAATGGCAGCCATTTTTGTGCAGGCCTAGATTTATCTGGACTAAAAGAAAGAGATGCCGTAGAGGGTTTGTATCATTCCCGAATGTGGCACGCCGCTATGGATAAAGTACAATATGCGCCGGTTCCCGTGGTCGTTGCCTTGCATGGTGCTTGTGTGGGGGGCGGTTTGGAATTAGCCAGTGCGGCTCATATCAGGGTAGCGGATAAAACGACCTTTTATGCCCTGCCGGAAGGTTCCCGTGGAATCTTTGTCGGCGGAGGTGCATCGGTACGGGTTTCCAAATTAATTGGCTTGGCAAATATGACCGATATGATGCTAACGGGGCGGGTATATCGAGCAGAAGATGGTTATCGTTTGGGATTTTCACAATACACAGCAGAGGAAGGAAAAGCCCTGGAGAAGGCGACTGAAATTGCCAAGAAGATCGGAGAAAATACCAGGATGACCCATTTTGCCTTAACGCAAGTCTTGCCTCGTATTGTAGATGCCCCGCAGGACATCGGCTTGATGATGGAAGCCATGGCCGCCGCGATTGCCCAGAGCGCACCGGAGGCGAAGGAAAGACTGAATGCCTTCCTAGAAGGACGTGCTAAGAAGGTGGGGCAATAAAAGGGTATACCTGCTAAGTTTGGACAAGGCAGCAAGCTAAAATACGAAGGCGGAAATCAGAAAGCGGAATATTTTTAATCCCTTTAGGGAGGAGTGCTTCCAAATTCCGATTTCGTACTTCCGATTTTGCTACGTCATAGGAGGCTAGTCCAATAGTACATCCAAATCAATAACCTATGAAACTGAAGGAAACACCTTTTCTGGATATAAACCTACTTTCCCCGGATATTCAACAAGAAGTAAGAGAGGATGGGGTGATCTATTTAAAATCGAGGGCCTCCTTACAGCCACATCCGGTTAGGATAACGGAAAGATTAATGCACTGGGCGAAAGCAACACCTGAGCGTATCTTTTTAGCAGCAAGAGCTAAAAATGGCGATTGGGAAAGTCTAAGCTTTTCACAAGCTTGGCAAAAGGTTCAACATCTTGCCGCTTACTTGCTCAATAGCAAGCTATCATCCGAAAAGCCACTTATTATTCTATCAGGGAATAGCATTGAACACGGATTGCTCGCTTTAGCGGCCATGCATGTGGGGATTCCTTATGCACCGATCAGCCCTGCCTATTCCTTTAAATCAAAAGACTTTGCCAAATTGCGGCATTGCTTTGATTTACTACGACCGGGCCTGGTCTTTGTACAAAACGGACATGCCTTTGAACGTGCCTTAGAAGCTGTAGCAGATAATACGCAGGTTCTAGCAGTAGATACACCTTTGGACGGACATGATGTGTTTGAAGAAATACTAAAGACATCGGTCACTCCATCCATAGCCGCCGCCCACCAAAGCGTGACTTTTGATACGGTGGCCAAGGTCCTATTCACCTCTGGTTCTACCGGCTTACCCAAGGGTGTGATCAATACGCATGGTAATATTTGTACCAACTGGCAGCAAATTACCCAAACTTTTCCCCTAATGGAAAATGGGGGCTTGCAACTTATTGACTGGTTGCCCTGGAATCATACTTTTGGGGGTAACCACAACTTTGGTTTGACACTATACAACGGTGGCTCTTTATACATCGATGGGGGCGCCCCGACTCCTCAAGGAATGATAACAACTGTGGAAAACCTTCGGGACGTTGCACCTACTGTTTACTTCAATGTGCCCAGAGGCTTCGAGGAACTGATTCCCCACCTTCGCGCCGATAAAGCACTTTGCCAGCACTTTTTTAGCCAACTGAAAATGTTCTTTTATGCAGGGGCGAGTATGCCGCAGCACGTCTGGGATGGCTTGGAACAATTGGCTTATGACACGACGGGCAAGCGACTGTTGATTTCAACTGGTCTAGGTATGACCGAAGCTAGCCCCTCAGCCATGTTTAATACCACCCTAGGAAGTGCAGCCGGAAATTTGGGCGTGCCGGTTCCAGGACTGGAGGTGAAACTCATCCCCAACGAAGACAAAATGGAGACACGTTTTCGGGGGAAGAATATCACACTTGGTTATTGGCGCAATCCGACGGCCACCCGTGAGGCATTTGATGAGGAGGGCTTCTATAAAACCGGAGATGCCCTCAAAATGCTTGATCCTGACGACCCCAACCAAGGGATGATCTTCGATGGGCGCATTGCAGAAGATTTTAAACTCAACACCGGGACTTGGGTAAGCGTCGGGGTGTTGAGAGGAAAATTGATCGCTGCGGGTAATGGCCTTATTCAAGATGCTGTTATTACCGGTATGGATCAATCTTATTTAGGAGCCATTGTTTTTCCGGAATGGAATCATTGCCGAAATTTAGCATCTTTACCAGATGGTGCTGCTATGCAACAAGTTGTAGAATCGCCTAAGGTTGTTGCCGCCTTACAAGCTGTTTTGGATAAGCTGGGGCAAGAAAGTACGGGTAGCTCCAACTGTATCCAAAAAGCCATCTTGGCCGATTTTGAACTATCCCTTGATAAAGGAGAGATAACGGATAAGGGCTCTATCAACCAAAGAGCTATTCTAAAAAATAGAGTTCGTATCGTCGAAAAACTGTATGAAAAAAATATTCCTTTGGGTGTAATAGGTTATAAACGAAAAACTCATGCTTGAAACCAACAAATCTTTACTCGATACTGGCCCGATTTCCAAACTGCAATACGCTACTATTTTCGTTTGTTTTTTAATGAACATTTTGGACGGCATGGATGTGCTGGTCATCTCCTACTGTGCACCTGCTATTGCCAAATCATGGGCGGTAGGCCCAGAAGCATTAGGTGTGGTGTTTAGTGCAGGTTTGGCGGGAATGACATTAGGGGCATTGTTGTTAGCTCCCTTTGCGGATCAAATCGGCCGAAAAAAAATGATCCTGTTGAGTGCTATTATCATGGGAACGGGCATGTACCTCACTGCTTATTGTACCGATGTTACTCAAATCGTATTCCTTCGCTTTTTCAGTGGCATAGGTATTGGTAGTATGTTAGCCAGTACGGCTTCGCTAACCGCTGAATATACACCTGATAGTACCAAAGACTTTTGGGTAAGTTTAGTCATTTCTGGCTATCCCGTTGGAGCGGTATTGTCGGGCTTGGTCGCGGCGCAAATAGTACCGACAAAGGGTTGGCAAATGATGTTTCAATTGGCGGGTATAGCTTCTTTTGTTACGATTCCTGTTATTTGGTTCTTGTTGTCGGAATCGCTCGACTTTTACCTAAAGAAACAGCCTGCCAATGCATTGAGCAAAGCCAACGCTATTTTGACGAAAATGGGTAGACCTACACTCTCCGAACTTCCTGAAATCCTTGAAAAAAGAGTGGCTCTCCCTGTGAAAAAGCTAGTGAATTCTGAATTTAGAATCCCTACTTTTCAACTTTGGACGGCGCTGTTTTTGGCTTTTGGGTCGCTTTATTTTCTAACGAGTTGGATACCTAAGCTGGCAGAAAGTACGGGCTTGTCCTTGTCCCTTGCCATTTATGCTGGAACGGTATTTAATGTGGGCGCATTTTTCGGCATTGTCACTCAAGGCTTCTTTTCCTCCCGGATCGGTTTGAAAAAGACCATTGCCCTATTTTTTGTACTCACGGCCCTCCTGATGGCTATTTTTAAAGTATTCATTGGTTCGGATTTCTTACTGTTTGTATTTGGGCTATTGGGCTTTGGTATTCAAGGTGGGTTTGTCGGGTTGTACGCTGTTGCTGCCCGTTTATATCCCACCGAATTTCGCACAATGGGAGTGGGTTGGGCGATTGGCATGGGGCGATTAGGTGGCGTGATAGGCCCTGCTGCTGGTGGAATATTGATCGGAATGGGGCTCAGTATGGCCAGCAATTTTATGATTTTTGCCATTCCCACGCTATTGGCGGGTGTCGTAACCTTCCTCCTTTCCTCAAAGAAAATTTCCTGATCTATTTAACCCAAGAAAATGATCGATATTGAAAAAATAGTGGCTCTTGATGTCCACACACATGCGGAGCGATCTTGCCGTCAACCACACGATGATTATCGCCCGGAATTGGATGAGGCTTTTGCCAAATATTTTAAATCCAAGGAGCGGCCTACCATTCAACAAACAGCAGACTATTATCGGGCCCAAAATATGGCCTTCATCATGTTCACGGTGGATTCCGAACATGAAGTAGGTAAAAAGAGAATTTCTAATGAAGAAGTAGCCGAAGGCGCCATGGAGAATTCCGATGTCATGATTGCCTTTGCCAGTATTGATCCGCACAAAGGCCGCATGGGGGCTAGAGAAGCGCGCAATCTGATAGAAAACTACGGTGTCAAAGGCTTTAAATTTCATCCGACCGTACAAGGCTTTCATCCTAATAACCGAATGGCCTACAAGTTGTATGAGGTCATTGCCGAGTATCTGTCTCTTATACACATCTGACGCTGCCGACGAAGAGGATAGTGTAGAT
>CAJXUM010000384.1 GCA_913060855.1 uncultured Lewinella sp.
TCTTCGTCGGCAGCGTCAGATGTGTATAAGAGACAGCTAGTAAGCTGGCGACTGTTCCTTCAGGTAGTTTGTCAAAAGCGGCGTTGATAGGGGCGAAGATGGTGAAAGGGCCATCACCTTTTAGTGTTTCAACTAAACCAGCAGCTTTTACAGCGGCGACTAAAGTGGTGTGATCTGCAGATCCAATAGCGATATCAACTACATCTTTCGCGTCTCCTTTATAAGCTGTTTTTACGGCTTTAGCTTTGTCGGGAGAACATTGAGCTACAGCGGTTTGGTTAGTCATCATAAAGAAAGCCATGGTGGCAAAAACAAACATTAACTTTTTCATCTAAGCACATTTTGCGAAATGAATCCTTTGATTAGTGACTCAAATCATTGTTTTAAAATTGAAATCGACATACCTACGAGCTACAAGTTGATTTGGATTTCGGTTGGTACATTTTTTCTTAAAAAACTGCTCCGAAAAGGAAAAAACTTTACTTGCCTAAAAAAAATAGCCTGATTTATCGTCATGATAATCAGGCTATTGTCGTAATATTATATGCTCAAAGGCTAGACTATTTAGGCAATACTACGCCATCAATTACATGAATAACGCCATTAGTTCCGGCGAGATCTAGGGCAGTAACTTTGGCCATTCCTCCATTCTCATCTTTCAACCAAACTGCTCCGTCTTTCATCATCGCTGTTAAGACACCACCTTGGATTGTTTTGACTTCCGCCGTACCATCTCCCTTCTTGATGGCGGCAATAACTGCTCCTGAATCTAATTTTCCACTTAGTACATGGTAGGTTAAAACACTGCTCAACTTGCTTTTATTAGCTGGCTCAAGTAAACTAGCAACAGTTCCTTCTGGCAACTTGCTGAAGGCTGCATTTGTAGGGGCAAAAATAGTAAAGGGGCCATCTCCTTTTAGGGTCTCTACCAATCCGGCTGCTTTCACGGCTGCCACGAGCGTTGTATGATCTGCTGAACCAATAGCGATATCTACCACATCTTTTGCTACTTTATCATAACTCTCTTCTACCGCTTTCATTTTGGCAGAAGCCTGTGTCTTATCGTTGCAACTAAAAGCAAGCACTCCGATCATAGCGATAAAAAGAAACATGAACTTTTTCATCTGAATACAATTTGCAGAAGGAATTCTTTTATTTGAAATTCACTTCTTTGTTTTAAAATCAAAATCCTCATACCTACGAGCTAAACAGCTGTTTGGACTTTGGCTTCGTTATTTTTTTTCTCCCTACTGATATTAGTAAGCAGCTTGAACTTTTCTACTACATCCTTGTTTCCTTTCCATCCTGACAAACAGGTAGCATAATCAGATGGATAAAATAGGAATCAATGAGAGTCGTTATACAGGTATTGAAGCTTGATCCCAATTAGCCTACGACTTTCACTTTTGATTGAGCACTAGCAGAGGCATTATGCACAGACCTATCTTTAGAAGTAATCTAAATGGAAGACAAAACCACCGACATTATTAAGTTGTTAAAACACCAGGACAAGAGAGCTATCTCCTTGTTGTACGATAAATATGGGGCCGCTTTATACGGTATTACCCTGAAGATCGTACAGTCGGAAGTTTTGGCAGAGGATGTTTTGCAGGATAGTTTTGTCAAAGTGTGGAAAAATGCCGCTTCATTTGATGAAAAAAAAGGCACTCTTTTTACTTGGTTACTTAATATAACCCGGAATACGGCCCTTGATACCATTAAATCGGCTGCCTTTAAGCGGAGTAAAAAAATCCAAGCCTTAGATTTTTCCGTATATGATCATGAGGACTGGCGAGTAGAACAGAAACCAGAGCATATAGGTTTGCGTTCTGCAGTAGATAACTTAGAAGAAAAATATAGATTGATCATTGATTTAGTCTATTTCAAAGGATACACACAGCAAGAAGTGGTTAAGCATTTGGATATACCATTGGGGACTGTGAAATCTAGGGTCAAAATTGGCCTGCGAGAATTAAGGAAACTTTTTGCGGAAAGCAAAGTAATAATTTGGATTTTCTTTTGGTGGGTGGCCAGTAATTTAGCGGGATAGGGGGAAGATTAACATACTCATCTTATTCACTGAAAGAAAATCTAGATCGTAAGTGCAGCATATGGATAAAGAACAATTTTTAGCATCTGGTTTATTAGAACAATATGTTCTTGGTCTTACCTCAACGCAGGAGACGGCGGAAGTAGAGCGTTGGCTTCGTCAACATCCCGAGTTGAAAGAAGAGGTAAGTGCTATGCAAGATGCCTTAGAAAAATATAGTTTAGCGCAAGGAATCAAGCCTCCTCCTCATCTAAAATCTAAAATTTTACATCAAATCGACTCGGACGGCCCAGAGAATCTATTGCAGGTAGAACCCAACAACCAGTCGGCCCTGCTTATTCGTCGTAGTTGGACTCGATTTATTTGGCCTGCAATTGCTGCGGCTGCTACTGTTGCACTAGTTTTTACGCTTTTGAGAAATAACGCTATGGTGCATGACCTCAGAGATGCACAAGAAGAATTGGTGCAAACCAAAGCAGTCTGTGAAGAGGAAGCTCAACGTTTTCAAGCTTTTATACAACACCCTGCAACAAAAAAAATCATGATAAAAGGGGTTGAACGAGCACCAGACTTGGCGGTAGCTGTATTTTGGAACCCGGAAGAAAAATTAGCCTTTGTAGATACTTCGACTTTACCATCAGCTCCTCCAGCTAGTAAGCAGTTTCAAATTTGGGCGGATGTAGAAGGTGAAATGATCAACTTAGGGCTATTGAAGTCGGCTCCTCAAGATACCCTTTTGCCTATTGCCTTTTTACAAAAGGCGGAAAGTCTCAATATCACGCTCGAACCTGAAGGAGGAAGCCCTCATCCTCATGTAGAAGATCTAGTAGCGAGTAGCCCTATCTAGAAATAGTCAAATAAATGCCCCTTTATCAGGCCTTGTCACTCACTTGACAGTCGCCTAGTAAGTCCTATGTCAGTTTATTTTCATGTTTTCTGACATTTTTTTACTGCATATATAATAAATCACTCACCAAGCTAGTTAATGTTGATATATATCCCAACATTAATATCTACTTATCCGGTCTCTTTACTAAACAATGCCCTTGCCTTCAAAAGCAAGTGTGCATACTGCTAGGAGCAAGTTGAAAAAAAATCTCTAAAAAATGGTCTCATTTTTTAGGATACTCTAATATTTTTTTTCAACTTAGCAATGCCCTCATGAACATAAGATAATCTTCTATCATCTATTTTTTTAATTCACAAAAGCACAGCAGGTATGTTGATCCTTTACATTACTTTAGGTTCCTTTCTTGTCGGTGGAGGGCTAATCTTAATGGCAAATTACACCGCGCCACGTGGTAGGAGTAAATACTTCTAGCACAATCACACAGGAATTCTTATCTCCTCAAAACCTTCTGATCTAAATCCCAACCTCAATTTACCAACACACTTAGACCCACTAAGGCAGTTATAATCCATATACTATGGGAGAGCGCCCGTCAGCTCACCTTACAATAGCAACACCCTGTCATTCTGTATTTGTATACTCGATACGGCATTTGATAGTGTATGCAATACTAACAAACGTAATTCTACTTCTTTTTTTCAGGAACTGATCAATTGATAAACGTCAATGGATTGGAGTAAATGCTTATGTCTTAAGTAGCAGTTCGCTATTTATACTGACTTATTGCATAGTACTCAACAACAAGTGCACTTACCAAGTGTTTGGCTACTGCCTTGTCTTGAATAGTCGTGAAGGCTCATTACCTTTAGGGCTAAAAGTAGACTTATGGGCAAATCTCATTTTTATCAGTTGACCGTTACCTGGACAGGAAATCAAGGAACGGGAACAAGCGGCTATCGCGCTTATTCCAGGGATCATATTATTGAAGCCCCCGGAAAACCCATCATTCCTGGCTCGGCAGATCCTTCTTTCCGGGGTGACCCTAGCCGGTACAACCCAGAAGAGCAGTTTTTGGCTTCTTTATCCAGTTGCCATATGCTGTGGTATCTACACCTTTGTTCCGATGCAAAGATCACTGTGGTTAGTTATAAAGATCAAGCGGAAGGCAAGATGGAGGAGACCGCTGATGGAGGAGGTAGATTTACAGAAGTGATATTGAAACCCGTCATACAGATTTTACAGAAAGATCGATTAGACGAAGCTCGTCATTTGCATGAACGCGCCAATGCGTTATGCTTTATTGCTAATTCTGTGAATTTCCCGGTATTGCACGAGGGGAGGGTTCTTTAGTTAGTTCTGTTTCAGGGGGTGAATTATTCACCTTTGTTAGTTCAGGGGGTGAGTTATCCCCCCCTGAGCTAACTGACAGCTCTAATCGAGCTTCAGCACCTCTAGGAATGCCTTTTGAGGCACTTCTACGTTGCCAATTTGGCGCATCTTTTTCTTTCCTTTTTTCTGCTTCTCTAATAGCTTACGCTTACGTGAGATATCACCACCATAACACTTGGCCGTTACATCTTTCCGAACAGCAGAAATGGTTTCTCGTGCAATGATTTTGGCACCAATAGCAGCTTGAATCGCAATCATAAACTGCTGACGAGGTAGCAATTCTTTTAGTCGTTTACATATCTTCCGGCCGAAAGCGGCAGCCTTATCTCGATGCACCAGCGCTGATAGCGCATCCACCGGCTCACCATTGAGCTTAATATCCATTTTCACCAGATCGGAAGCCCGATAATCTTTAGGATGGTAATCGAAAGATGCATAACCCCGAGAAATGGATTTTAAGCGATCATAAAAATCGAAGACGATTTCTGCTAGCGGCAATTCAAAGGATAATTCTACACGATCTTGTGTAAGATAATCCTGCTTGGTCATGATCCCTCGCTTCTCTAGGCACAAGGTCATAATAGCACCAATATATTCTGGCTTCGTAATGATTTGTGCAACGATATAAGGCTCCTCTACGCGATCCAAAATGGTAGGATCAGGTAATTCAGAAGGCGTGCGAATAGGTATTTCTACTTGTTTCTTGGTATAAGCAAAATAAGAAACGTTAGGAATAGTTGTAATCACATTTTGATTAAACTCCCTCTCTAAGCGTTCCTGTATAATTTCCAAATGGAGCATACCCAAGAACCCACATCTGAATCCGAATCCCAAGGCCACAGAGGTTTCTGGCTCGAAAACCAAAGAAGCATCATTCAGTTGGAGTTTCTCCAAACTGTCTCTAAGGTCTTCAAAGTCATCATTATCGATGGGGAAGATTCCAGCAAAAACCATGGGTTTCACATCTTCAAACCCCTGAATGGCGGCATCACATGGATTTTCTTCGAGGGTAATGGTATCACCCACTTTAATTTCTTTGGAGACTTTGATACCTGTGATGATATAGCCAACATCTCCCGCATGTAGCTCCTTTTTGGGGATTTGACTCATTTGTAGAATACCAATTTCATCGGCAACATAATCCTTTCCTGTATTGACAAAGCGGACCTTATCCCCTTTTTTCATACTGCCATTCATAATACGGAAATAGGCGATTATACCTCGAAACTGATTAAAAACAGAGTCAAAAACCAAGGCTTGTAGCGGCGCTTTAGGATCACCTGAAGGTGCGGGTACCCTATCCACTACAGCAGCCAGGATGTCATCTACGCCCTGTCCTGTCTTTCCACTAGCATGAATGATATCTTCCAGCTCACACATGGTCAAGTCTAGGATTTGTTCCGAGACTTCATCGATCATCGCACTCGCCATGTCCACTTTATTGAGGATCGGAATGATCTCCAAGTCGTGTTCCATCGCCAAGTATAGATTGGAAATCGTCTGGGCTTGAATTCCCTGAGAAGCATCCACCAATAACAAGGCCCCTTCGCAAGCGGCAATTGATCTCGACACCTCATAAGAAAAATCCACATGCCCAGGCGTATCGATCAAATTGAACGTATAGGTTTCGCCATCTGTATGTTTATAATACATCTGTATAGCGTGACTTTTAATCGTAATGCCTCGCTCTCGCTCAATATCCATATCATCCAGCGCTTGTGCTTGCATATTCCTTTCAGAGATTGTATTGGTGTACTCCAACAATCTATCTGACAAGGTACTCTTCCCGTGATCAATATGCGCTATCACACAAAAATTCCTAATATTTTTCATAGACCGCAAATATACTCGTTTTTTTATTGTGAGGGGGTGAACTTGTTATAAGTTCTGCCACATCTTTCGCATTCTACATTATCAACTCCTGAGTTCAACGAATTGTTGCAGAGAGATAGCCGCTTATAGGCCCTTTTGATGAAAAAAAAGATTTGCTTAGGAAAAGACTAAATAAAGATTTGAAAAAAAAATACTTTATTTTGAACCTCCCTTATCTGTTGGTGTATAAAACCTGTCTCTTATACACATCTCCGAGCCCACGAGACCGAGGCTGATCT
>CAJXUM010000385.1 GCA_913060855.1 uncultured Lewinella sp.
GTCGGCAGCGTCAGATGTGTATAAGAGACAGGCTGACAGCCCAGAAAGATAAGTCTCTTTTATCAGTTGCAGATCAGGAAAGCCTTGTGCTATACGAAGATACACTGGCATTGTTGGCCTATGCCATCGTTAATGATTCCTTACCCGAACATCGTTTCGGCGCTTGTCGAGCGTTTATCTTGAAACTCAAAACAGCCTTGAAGAAGGATTACTCCTTTGACTATAAGTTTGACCGTATCAAGTCGGCTTCCATTCTCTATCCGCCCGATAGTAGTTTTCGTTTGATTACTTGGCAGTTATACGTCGATAAAGATGAATACCGCTATTACGGGGCTATTCAGATGAAAGCTAAAGAACTCCAGTTGTTTCCGTTGATCGACCGCTCATTCGAGTTGGAAGGCAATCTAGAACAAATGGTTTTTGAAGGTAAAAAGTGGTACGGAGCCCTCTATTATAATATGAAGGAGGTAAATGGACCCAATGGGAAGTATTACTTGGTTTTCGGCTATGATGGCTTCGAGTTTTTCAATAAACGCAAGGTGCTAGATGTATTGCACTTCAAGAATGGCCAACCCGCCTTTGGGGCGCCTGTATTTGTGCATGAAGCTGAGAATCGACCGACTTATACCAAGAATCGAATCATGATGCAATATTCAGCAGAAGTAGGGGCGAAGCTCAATTACGATGAGGCTTATGAACGCGTGATGTTGGATCATCTCATTTCGATGCCTAGTCCTCATGGCGATGTGGCTAATTATCCCGATGGTAGTTACGAAGCTTACGAATTGAAAAAAGATGGCCTGTGGCATCATGTCTCTAAAGTATTTCACCAAGTACAGGATAAGCCGCTTTTGCCAGATCCAATTTTAGATTCGAGAACTAAAGACATCTTTGGTAAAAATTAATTCCTAAATTGTCAACCTAGGGACTTGGCGAGAAATAAGGTACTCAAAATGGCTGCGCCTCCTGGGTACCTTATTTTTTCTAAATCCCTTACTTTTCAAACGACTGAAAACTAGGTTGATGATTGAATCCCACCAGATAAAAGTAGAGCGTACCGCTCATTATTATACGATTGGCCAACCAGGACCAAAGGTAAAGTACCTCATTATAGCTTGCCATGGCTATGGACAATTGGCACAATTTTTCATTCGGAAATTTGATGTCTTAGCTCGTGAGGACACGCTAATTGTGGCACCTGAAGGCTTATCTCGCTTCTATTGGCAAAGTGGTGCTGGCAAAGTGGTAGCTTCTTGGATGACCAAAGAAGATCGCCTATCGGAGATTACTGATTATGCGAATTACCTGGAGCAGCTTCATCAACAATACCTAGAGCTACTGGCCCCTGATGTGAAAACCATCCTCTTCGGTTTTTCACAAGGCTGCGCTACCGTCGTTCGTTGGCCAATGACGCATTTTCCAGCATTTGATACCTTGGTACTCTGGGGCGGTATGATCCCTGAAGATCTCGATTACAAGCCTTATAAGGACTATTGGGGTAAGAAAAAAATACATGTGGTGTATGGATCAGAAGATCAATTCATTACGGCTGAACGTGTGGCCTTTCATCAACAGTTGCTTGCAGAGCAGCAGCTCATTGCCGAAGAAACGGTCTTCAATGGCGCTCATGTTGTGGATAGAGATGCCTTGGTACAGTTGTTTGAGAAGATAAGACGGGATGAAGAAGCCTAGTGCATACGGTCTCCTCGCAACTCCAATTCTTTCATCACTTTTGCCTCGTAAGCCAAATAAGCCTGCCAACGTTCTTTTACCTGTTCTTCGGGGCTGTATATTTTGGCCAAATCAATGAAAAGTCGATAATGCCCGGCTTCCGATACCATGAATTTATGATAAAACTCTTTCAGATAATCATCGTTGATGTGTAGAGACAACAGGCGAAAACGCTCGCAGCTTCGGGCTTCAATTAAAGCGAACACCAGCAATTTTTCTAGCAGTCGATCTTCGCGTGAACCTCCCTTTTTCTGAAATTTCAAGAGCGCATTGACATATTCATCTTTACGTTGCTGACCGAGTTGTAGATTCCTTTTTTCCAATTCCTTCAACACCATTCGAAAGTGTCCCCATTCCTCAGTTACGATGGGCGCTAATTCCTTGACTAATTCAGTCCTATCGGGATACTGTTGAATTAGTGATATACAAGAAGTGATTGCTTTTTGTTCGCAATAGGCGTGGTCGGTCAAGATCTCTTCCAAATCCATCTCTGCCAAGTTGACCCACCTTGGGTCCGTAGGTAGTTGCAAGCCTAGCATGCGTACCGTGTACAATTCCTTTTCTTGAGAATCCATAAGTTTGCTAATTACAAGACTTCATTCTAAAACAATATAGCTCTATATAACCCATTTCAGCATAAAGTCTAATTTGAACCGCAAAGTTATCAGAAATTCTCCAGGCAACTTAATTGATTGATGAAAAAATCGAGTTGGAAGACCTCATATTCTTCAAAGCCACTACTCCAAAAAACACGAATGGCATCTACTTCACTGTGTTTTAATAAACCAATCTGGCTTCTATCAATGGGATAATGCACTTGGTAGGTCAACAAATCGGTGGCGATGTCATAACTCCCTCTATCCATTTTGCCGGCCCGGAGATTGATGAAATCACCGTTGAGTAATTTGATGGTTAGGTAGCTACCTTTCTCTATGAAACCATAGGCTTCTCGTGCATTTGGATAAGCAAAAGTAAATTGTAAGGCCAAGAATCGATAACCGCCTAGCGAGGTGAAATGACCTTCACACTTCAAATATTCTTTGTCTTTGAGGAAGGGCCTTAGTCGATCATCGGTATGGCTAAATAGGAGTTGTTTTTTGAGATCTCTGCGCCATTGCCCACTCTTTTCATCCTTTCCTTCATAGGCCAGTTCACAAGCAGGAGAGGGCGGATGTAGCAACAAATCTTGTTGTGAGGCTATGGCCAAAGAATTATCACTTAGCGGAAGACTAAAGTTTAGCGCCGTGCTGGCGGGAATGGGTGCACTAGCTATATTTTGGTTTTTCTTCTTTTTTTGATTGAGATTAAAAGCTTCTACAAAGCCTCCTTTGGTGGTCAACTCCACGGCTCTATGAGCCTCGTTTTGTGCTAGGAGCGCTTCCCTAGCGGTCTCTAGTTCCATGTTCTTAGCCGCCTTTAACCTGATTTTTAAATGCTGAATTTGCTGCGCATCTGTCTGGACAGCGCGTTGAGCCGTCAATAACTCTTCTGCTATCTGCTCTTTGGCGGTTTTGGCTTTTTCTGCTCTTTCCTGGGCAATTAGAACGGCCTCTTTGGCTAACTGTGCTCGTCGACTGGCTATATTATATAAATCCTCTTGTGTGATATCAATATCCCCATCCAGTGGCTCGATTTTGCCGGAGAACACCGGGTATTTTCTATCCAATTGCATCTGCGTTGCTGCATCATGGCGTTCACTACTTCCCGCCGAATAATCCGAAAAGAATTGCCAACTTCCGTCGGGGTACACAATAATTTTCTCTCCCTTATCATTGTTTCTTACCACTTGTGCTTCTAAACTATTCGTAGGAAAGATTTGCCATAAAAGCAGGGAAATAACAGCTAAACGCATATTTATTTTAAATTGCATATTTTTGAAGCGATTTTGGATGTTTGAATTGGCCGTTAAATGTGTGATTCAGACTTTCAGCGTGAGCAACACTGAAATACTGGCTTTGTTAGCTATTAATACGAAAGTTTAAACGAAATGTTGCTTGGTAAAATACATAAACCCTTGCTAAATGTTGAAACACGCTTATTGGATAGGGATCGGAATATTAGCGCTGTTTTCGTGCTCGGAACAGAAAGAAACCAATGAAAATAAAGTAGCTCTAGCCAATACGATTATTGTCCAGTACCCAGAGACGTACCAGGATTCTACTGAGGTCTCCTTTTATGGTGAGACGAAGGTGGTAGATCCCTTTCGCTGGTTGGAATATGAGTATTCCCCATCCGTTAATCACTGGGTGAAAAGTCAACAATCGTTAAGTCGGAAATATTTTGATTCCTTGCCAGAAAAATGGCTTATTGAACAACGCCTAAAAGACCTGTGGTCTTATGAAAGAAGAAGCCTGCCACAGAAAAAAGGTGCTTATTATTATCAGTTTATCAACGAGGGTTTAGAAGAGCAAGCCATACTTTATCGCAGCCAATCAATCGAAGGACCATTCGAAGAACTTTTCAATCCTAATGACTTGTCTGAGGCGGGAGCAGTTTCTATTGATAAATACCACTTCACAGAAGATGGGAAGCTGATGGCACTGCAATTATCAACCTTTGGATCAGATTGGAAAACGATCCGCATTCTGGATTTGAGTACAGGCAGGTTGTTACCAGATGACATCAAAGAAGTAAAATTTTCCCATGTGGCTTGGCATGACGATGGTTTTTTCTACAGTCGTTTCCCCAGTAATCAACACTATGATCGATCGATCAAAAATGGTTTTCATCAATTGTACTATCATCGTTTAGGCACATCGCAGGATGATGATGACGTCGTGTTTGCCGATCGTATTTTTGCCTACCGGAATGCCGATGCTATTACGACCATTGATCAACGCTACTTAGTCCTTAACCTAAGAGAATCACCCTATAAGAATGCGGTTTATTTTCGAAGTTTAGGCGCTGGAACAGCAGAGTTCATTCCTATCTATTCTTCTTTTCAGTATGACTTTGAATGGGTAGGTAGCTACGGTAATAAATTGCTTTTTCGAACTACTCATGGCGCCGAAAAAGGCCGGCTCATTCAAGTTTCTACCAATAGACCGAGTGTCGAATACTGGGAAGAAGTGATTCCGGAACAAAAAGGAGTATTACGAGACGTTTACCTGTATGGTAATAAACTAGTAACACACTATCTCGAAGATGCAAAAAGTAAGTTATATGTCTATAGTTTATCGGGTAAACTCCTCTATCAGGTAGATCTAAAGTCTTTGGGTTTGGGAGCAGTGACCCGTATCAGTGGTAACCCCGAAAACAATGAAGCATTTTTGGGTTTTTCCAGTTTTAATTTTCCTGAAAGAATCTATCGACTGAACTTGAACAATGGGGTTCTAGAACCCTATTTTACGCCTAAAATTGATTTTGAGGCAGCTGATTATGAAGTACAGCAAGTCACCTATGAAAGTTATGATGGGGTGCCGGTTTCCATGTTCATTATCCATCGCAAAGGCTTACGTTTAACGGGAGATCACCCGACTTTGTTATTAGCGGTGGGTGGAATGGAGGGGGATGCAATTCCTAGGTTTAATATGACTGGATTACAGCTTATTCCGGCCATCTTAGAACACGATGGGATTTGTGCTGTTGCTAATATTAGAGGGAATACCGAAAAAGGGGAAGCTTGGCATAAGGCTGGCCAACTACATAAGAAGCAAAACAGTTTTGACGATTTTCAAGCTGCCGCCGAATACCTGGTGGCCAATAAATATACATCGGCTCAAAAATTGGCGATCTATGGTAGTGGCAATGGGGGCTTGGTCGTGGGCGCAAGCCTTACCCAACGCCCTGATTTATTTAGGGTAAGTGTCCCGGCCAGGGGCTTTTTTGATATGCTACGGTATGATCGATTTGCAGCGGCCTGGATGTGGGCGCAGGAATACGGAGAGAGTCAGAAGACAGAAGATTTTAACTATTTGTATGCTTACTCTCCTTTGCACAATGTAGCCAAAAACAACTATCCTGCTACGCTTATCATGACAGCAGAACACGATGATAGAGTGGTTCCTGCTCATGCTTATAAGTTTACAGCTGCACTGCAAGGGTTACAGGCGAAAACAGCAACCTACCCACCGATTCTGATTCAAATCGAGGAAGGTGCTGGACAACAAGGGAAGTCCACTTCTGCCCGAATTGCTGAAGGGACAAAAATATTGAATTTCATTCTATTTAATTTGGACGAAGCAATTGTATATTAGACTTTATGCTGAAATGGGTTGTATGGAGCTATATTATTTTGGAATGAAGTCTATTAAGTGACGGAGGAAAAATTGATTCATTTATTTCCGCCAAATAACGAAGGATGATCTATTTGGTCAAAATCGGTTTCTTACCCATTAGAATCTGGGATATTCTCGATATTCTTATCGTGGGATACCTCATGTATTTAATCTACCGATTGTTGCGAGGAAGTATCGCCTTCAACATCTTTGTAGGGGTACTAATGCTGACGATGGTGGCCTGGTTGGTCAATCGGCTGCAAATGGATTTACTGTCTACCGTAATGGAGAAATTCGTAGAGGTAGGCGTGATCATTATCGTCGTTATTTTTCAGCCAGAAATTAGGCGCTTTCTCCTCTTTTTAGGAAATACAACACTTCGGCAACGATCTCACTTTTGGGAGCTGTCTCTTATACACATCTCCGAGCCCACGAGACCGAGGCTGATCT
>CAJXUM010000386.1 GCA_913060855.1 uncultured Lewinella sp.
GAGATCAGCCTCGGTCTCGTGGGCTCGGAGATGTGTATAAGAGACAGCTTTATTTCACTCCATGCACAGGAGTGCAACCCGGACGTGAAAGCTCCTTCTATAGGTTGTGTTGCTGGCCTAGAAATTTCGATCAATGATATTAACCAAGACGGAACATTTGCAGAAGGGATTTGGGCACTTGATTTTATCGTATCAGATTTAACCTCCGATAATTGTTCGACGAACCTCTCTTATCGAATTGAAATTTATAATCAAACGCCAGCAGGAGATGTTCCGCAAGCGGAGGCCATTGAGTTGACGGAAGAAAATGTCGGATACAATGCAGTTCGTGTTTGGGCAGGTGATGAAGCTGGCAATTGGGATTTCTGTGAAACCTTTGTCAATGTTGAAAACGGGGCTAATTGCGAAACAGATAATCTAGCTCCCGTTGCTAAATGTAAAACGGCTCTTGATGTTACCTTGGATGCCAGTAGTGGTAATGTGGTAGTTTTGCCCGATAGCTTAGATGCTGGAAGTGTAGATAATTGTACCATCGCATTAACCAAAGGCCTTTCTCTGGGAGGGAGTGGAGATAACCCACTACCTAGTTTAAGTTTTAGTGCCGTGGGTACGCACCTTGTATCCTTGACTATAGCAGATCAACGCAATAATAGAGCGCATTGCCAGGCTTATATCAATGTTTTTGATGAAATGGGAAATGGCCCCGAATGTAGCGAAGATAATGTCCCCCCTATTGCACTTTGTTCAGAAGACCAAGTTTTTACCATCACCACCGTCTCCAATCCACTGAGCCTTAGTGGTGACTTCATGGGGCTGAAAAGTTATGACAATTGCAGCGACTTAAGTTTTAGAATAGAATTGGGCGCGGCGAGTAATGAACCACCTAGTAGCTCCTCTCTTACTTTTGACGAAACAGAATTTGGGATAGAACTCGTTACAGTTTGGGCGATCGATGAGGCTGGCAATAGTAGTCATTGCACCGTAGAAGTTAATGTGATGCACGATTTTACCCAGCATCATTTTAGTGGAACCGTCTTTGTCGATGAAGGTAACTGTGAGATGGAACAAGCGGGGCAGGCGATTTCAGGAGTAGATGTCAAAGTTTCATTGAAGGTAAATGGAACCACACGCCTGAGTAGAATCTTTCCCACCTTTGGCGATATTCAAGCTAGATATTCGGCTTTTATCAAAGAGTATACCCCCACGCGAATAGGTTTTGGTACGGGAGATAATGCGATTGACTATGAAGAAGGAGACCAGATAGATGTAGAAGTTATCCTCTGGGAAAATATCAATACCAGCTGTACTAATAGTATCGTTTTTGAAGATATTACGGCTGGTGAAAACAACAGTTTTAATCAGCAAGATTTTGGAGTAGGAGTAGCTAGTCCTTGCCCAGAATTGTATGTAGACCTCGCTACGCCTTTTCTAAGACGCTGTTTTGAAAACGATTATTGGGTCAACTATTGCAACTACGGCGGACTAAGCGCCAAGGAAACAGAAGTGACCGTCACTTTTGATGATTACCTGGAAATTGTAGGGAGTAGTATCCCCTGGACGAGCGTGGATGGACAAACGTATACTTTTTCGGTAGGCGAAGTTCCCAGTGGTGATTGTGGTCGCTTTTCGGTAAAAGTTTTGGTGAAATGTGAAGCGGTACTGGGACAGACGCATTGTAGCGAGGCCAGTATTTCACATTCCAATACTTGTGAAAGCAATGCCTACCAAGGACCAGAACTCGAACTAAAGGCAGATTGTGAAGGAGATAATGTGAAATTCCGTATTCGGAATATCGGACAAGATATGGAGCAAGGTCATCATTACATTGTGATAGAGGATATTTTGATGATGGATGGCGGCCAAACCTTGACTTTATTGAATGGCGAAGAACAAGTCTTTAATTTGCCGGCGAATGGAGCAACTTTTAGATTAGAGGTCGATCAGGATATGAATTATCCTTGGGCAAAAACCTCCGGTTTGTCCCTGGAGGGTTGTGGCGAAAATGCAAATGGAGACTTTAGTAGGGGCTTTGTGACCCAATATGGAGAATCCGATTGGCGACCTGAAATTTCTATCGATTGCCAAGAGAATAGAGGAGCCTTTGATCCCAATGACAAGCAAGCTTTCCCGACAGGCGTTGGTGCTGATAAATTGACAGCAGCTAATACCAATTTAGAATACATGATCCGCTTTCAAAATACAGGAACCGACACCGCTTTTACGGTGAGGATTGAGGACCAGTTATCGGAGTTATTGGATATAACGACCGTCAAGCCAGGGGCGTCGAGCCATCCTTATTCCTTCTCTATCGACGAGGATCGGAAGATGCAGTTTAGGTTCAATGATATTTTGCTGCCGGATAGCACAACGAATGAGCCTGCTTCGCATGGTTTTGTGAAGTTCAGTGTAAATCAAATCGTAGACAACCCGATTGGGAGTTTAATCGAGAATACAGCGGGTATCTATTTTGATTTTAATGAACCGATCATTACCAATATGGTCACTCACTTGATCGGTGAGAATGTCTTGTCCTCGAATCGAGAAATAGTGGATAGTGGGGTAGAAACGCGTGTCATACCTAATCCTTTTAATAAATCAGCAGTGCTAAGTATCGAAAATACCTCAGCGACGAATTTGGAGGTGCAGCTGTTTGATTACATGGGCCGATGGGTTCGCACGGAGACCATACAATCGAATCAACATACACTACATAGAAAGAGTTTATCCAATGGTATTTACTACTACCGAGTAGCTAGTAAATCGGGTATCCTTAGTAGTGGAAAACTTATACTCAATTGACGGGTATACTGACGTTGAAGGGGGGTGGGAACCCAAACCACCTTCAATTACAGTAGATGCTGACTGAAGCGATGTAGAAAATCGTTTCTCGTCGAGCATATTTTGAAGTAGCAAGGCAATTATAAGAGACAAATTTGCCTATCAAATTTGGTAGGTAAATTTGTTAACTTTTGCAATTGTTCATCCATCTAGTTGAGGTTTTAAGGCCTTCATCTTCAGATAAGTATTTAAGGAATTAGCAACATGAATCCCATTTACGTGTTCTTTTGTCTTGCTTTGTGGGGAGGGAGTTCGAACCTTGATCGACTTGAGCAAAAGCAACTTGGATTTAGGGTGGAAATTTGTGACAATAATATCGATGATGATGAAGATGGACTCATTGATGTTTTTGATCCCGATTGTCAGTGCCCAGGTTTGAATCCTCCGAATTTGGTGCCTAATGGGCAATTTTCAAAGACCAATGGTTGCTGCGCTGATTTAGGGCAGGTCAACTGTTTGGAGAATTGGGAAGTTTTAGGCCCAAGTCCTGATTATATTAGCGATAATTGCCTACAGTCAAATCTCCGTCCTGATGTAAGATTTCTTTCTAACGCCCTTAATACCAGCTTCAACGATGGTTATATATTTGGATTGGTTCATCAGGTAGATGGCCAACATTTTACGGAATCCATGGGTGTTTGTCTAGATTCCGTGCTCTTGGCTGGTCAGACTTATACCTTATCTTTTGATATCGCCAATCTGCGAAATGATGATCCTGATATTATTTTTAGCCTCATGGGTATTCCCGATTGTAACCGCCTGGGTAGTTATAATACGACCAACCGCGATATATTTTGTGATACCGGTTTACCCTTTCAACGCTTAGCCACTGTAAGTGCGCCATCGCTTAATCGGGGGTGGAACACCTATGACTTTGAGATTACACCGACCTCAGATATTGCCGCTATTTTCTACTCTTCCGATTGCGATTCTCAACCGGCTACAACCCAGGCTACTTTCTATATGGTCTTGGACAATGTCAGTATCCGAGAAGTAATCGAAGAATTACCAACGATCGAAATCAAGAGTAGGGGAGAAGCGTGTGCGGGGGATTTTAGACTATTGACCAATAGCCATCCCACCTATACCTACCAGTGGTATAGAGATTCCATACAGCTTACTGGCGCGATAGATAGTGTTTTGACCTTCGATGTCGCGGCCAATAGCGCCGGAGGTATTTACCATGTTCTCATTACAGATGAGGAAGGAAATTGCCAGCTTTCACCTCCTTATTTGTATGAAGTACCCCTTGTTTTTGAAACAATAAATGCGACGATCTGCGAAGGCGAGTCTTATGGTTTTGATGGTCGAGATTTGCAAGAAGCGGGAACCTATCTAGATACCTTACAAACTGGAACTGGTTGTGACAGCATCGTCGAACTAACCCTAGAATTATCGCCCGCCTCATTCTTGTCTTATACCCAGGCCATTTGTGCCAATGATAGCTTGTATTTTGGCGATCAGGTATTGAGCAGTGCAGGTATCTATAGTGATACCCTGACTAAGACTAATGGCTGTGATAGCATCATCCAGATCGACTTATGGGTACATCCTATCATCGAAACCCAATTCTCGCAGACGATCTGTGAAGGGGAAGCTTTTTTATTCGGAGGTCAAACCCTTGATTCAGGTGGTATTTATCGCGATACCTTGAGTAGTATTACCGCTTGTGATAGTATAGTGATATTGCAGCTGGATGTACAAGAAACGATACTGGGTGATACATTGAGGGTAGAGCAGATACAGGGAACCACTTACGATTTTCATGGAGTATTAATCGAAGATTCAGGCTTGTATGAGACGATCTTGCCGACCGTCACAGGCTGTGACAGCATCGTTTTTCTAGCCATGACCTTTCTCGATCCTTGTGCAAATCTGATGACCCTGGAAATAGAACAAACCCCTCCTACCTGTGAATTAGCTAGCAATGGCTGGATAGAAATCCTTGTGCAAGGTGGAACGTCCCCTTTTCGATATGCCATTGATGGCGGTGAGAATTTTTCAGCGCTTCCTTTGTTTGAAAACCTTTCTATTGGCACCTATGATATCGTAGTGCTAGATGCTTTCGATTGCAAAGCGGAAGTACAAATTATCCTCCAGATTGATCCATCGGGGCCGCCTATCATTGAAACCCAATTCTCGCAGACGATCTGTGAAGGGGAAGCTTTTTTATTCGGAGGTCAAACCCTCGACACAGGTGGCACTTATCGCGATACCTTGAGTAGTATTACCGCTTGTGATAGTGTAGTCATATTGGTGCTAGATGTACAAGAAACGATACTAGGTGATACACTGAGGGTAGAGCAGATACAGGGAACCACCTACGATTTTCATGGAACATTAATCGAAGCGTCGGGCGTGTATGAGACGAGCTTGCCGGCCACCACAGGCTGTGATAGCATCGTTTTTCTGGCCATCACTTTTCTCGACCCTTGTGCAAACCTGATGACCCTGGAAATAGTACAAACCCCTCCTACTTGTGAATTAGCCAGCAATGGCTGGCTAGAAATTTTGGTACAAGGTGGAACGCCCCCTTTCCGGTATGCCATTGATGGTGGCGAGAATTTTTCAGCAGACCCCTTCTTTGAAAACCTAGCTACCGGTACCTATGATATAGTGGTCTTAGATGATTATGATTGCAGCGTGGAGACCACCATTTCGATCGTCTCTACAGCTTCTGATTTGGCATTCAGTCTAGGAGTCGATACGGTCCTATGGGAAGGAGAATACTTGACCTTAGCCGTGGAAGATATTAATTTCAACCCCCTAAGTTATTCCTGGACGAGCACCCAGTTTCTGAACTGTTCGACCTGCCCGGAGTTAAGGATCCGACCTACCACCTCAGCCCTTTATACCTTATTTTTGACTGATGAAAATGGATGTACCGCCACCGATCAGATGTATGTGGAAATCAACCCATTGCCTAGCCTGTATATCCCCAATGTATTTTCTCCTAATTTGGATGGAATCAACGATTTATTCCAGCTTGCTGGCCCTACCTTGGCTTTGGAATCTATCATAGAAATGAAAATATTTAGCCGTTGGGGTGATTTGGTTTTCCAACAAAAACGGGAAAGTGACCCATTGCCTCCTGTTTGGGATGGCACCTACAGCGGAAGGAAGGCAGAACGAGGCGTCTACTTGTACATGATTTCACGCGCTATTGCAGGAGATCAAATCGAAATTTTAACCGGAGATGTGCTTTTGATAAGATAATTCATAGATAGACCCAACCTTTTTGTGATAGGGCCTGTCTTACCCGGTAGTTATTGAATGAAGACAAGCTATGAAAGTTAGGCCTAGTTTGAAGTGGTTTGGAAAACCTGAGCCATCTTCAAGTGCGGCCAATACAGACTGACTCTTTGAAAGCATTATCTGCGGACTATAGTTGGTCGAATATTCACTGATAATCAGTTTTGCATCCCCAATATCCAAAATGAAGCAGAGGCCATGGCAGTAGCGATGGCCTTTTTGCTTTTCTCGCCTATTGCTTTTGATTGAACACCTGTCTCTTATACACATCTCCGAGCCCACGAGACCGAGGCTGATCTC
>CAJXUM010000387.1 GCA_913060855.1 uncultured Lewinella sp.
TCTACACTATCCTCTTCGTCGGCAGCGTCAGATGTGTATAAGAGACAGGGTTATGGGTATTATTGAGTCGTAGTTTGTCTAAGCTAATTGCGCTGTGTTACGAAAATATGAAATGTCTAGTAACTATTTATCGGGCCTCAGCTGCGATCGCCCGCCAATGCCCGTTCAAATAGCGCTTCATAAGCGTCAATTATTTTTTCCCAACTATAGTCAGTTGCAACTACTGATTTGTTGTTGGATACCCATTCACGGGCCAGACTTTCCGTTTCTTGCCTTGAAACAATAGCTGCTACTTCATTGCTGTCGGTAAAATAATAAGCATTCTCGCCCAGTACTGATCGATTGAAAGGGTTATCATGGGCGCAAATGGGAACCTCACAAGCCATCGCCTCCAGCAGAGAAGGATTGGTCCCGCCTACTGAATGACCGTGAAAATAGAGTCGAGCATAAAAACGAAGGCTATCCAGCACTTTCAGGTCATATATCCCTCCGACGAATCTAATCTTTGGCGAATCATATCGACTGGATAAATAAGTCCCAAACTTTTGATCATTATTCCCCACCACTAGCAAGGGGTCGGACGTATCACTCGCTAATACGCCTTGGATGATTTCTTCTAAATGATTTTCAGGAACGAATCGGGCAATCGCCAAGGTGTATTGCTTCGGCTGAACATTCCAAGCGGTTAAATCCTCGATATCGGGAGACACTTCACTGGCTGCCCCGTAAGGAATAAAGGGAGCCACTCGCTCATATTTCTCTTCTATATAAGTAGCAATGGCCACAGAATCGGCGATCAATACATCTGCCTGCTTCGCGGCCCAGGCTTCCATCTTTAGCAGAAAGCGCTGAATAGGGGGCGTGTACTTCGTCCGTTTCCATTCTAGGCCATCCATATGCATGAGGTGTATCATCTGTTTTGGCCAAAGTCGATACCAAAGCGCACTACTGGTGTACCCTAATTGCAATAGGACATCGAAGGGGCGTTTTTTAGCATCGCGCAAGCAATTTAGATCATACACAAATTGCCCCGCAGCGCCTAGCTTGTCTTCTGGATCAAAACAGTGGATCAAATGAACGCCATTCCATTCGGGTTCCTGGTAAGGATGCAAAGAAGAGTTATACACCCATACCTCATGCCCCCGATCTACCATTCCCTGTGATAGATATTGTGCAAATTGTTCATAGCCTCCATAGCGATTGGGAATTCCGCGGCATCCTAAAATACCTAGTCGAATCCTTTTTTTTCTGTTCAAAGTAGAGCGATTTGTAATTCTATCCTTCCTGACCATTTTTGTTTAGACTACAACGTATTAAGCTTTAGTCAAATTATGTAAAAACCTCCTCGCCAATAGCCAAAGTAAAGGAGGTAATCCAGCGCTAATGGCGATAGCTAAGTAAGGATGCGCTAATCCAGCATGCCCGATGTAGGCAAATACAAAACCAAGGGGCAATACCCCACAAAGTAAGCCTACAATAAAAGGTCGCCACTTCATTTGGTTGAGGCCCGCCATGCAAGCGATCAACTCAGGTAAAACGGGTAACCACCTCGAAATGGCCACAATCCAACTCCCATTTTTGGCATAAGTCTTTTCTCCTTTGGCCAAACCTTCCTCTCCCAAAATCCAAATGGCCGCCTTACGTCCCAGGGCTCGACACAAGCCAAAAGCGAATATCCCTGCTAAAAAGCTGCCAGTTGCCGCTAATAAACCACCCCAAAGTGGGCCATATATATAGCCTAAGGCCGACATGATGACGGTACCTGGCAAGGGCAAAAACAAATCCGCTATCAAAAGTAACAATGCCACGGCCCAAGCCCATTGTCCATAATTGGTCAAGCGCTCAACGGCCGTATCTTCGCTAAATAGGCCCATAAAGAAGTCCCCCCAAATTAAAAAGGGAACAATTATCATTGCAGCTACAAGAAGGTAAGCAACCCAGGTTCGCATAGATTTAGTGGTTGTTTTGGTACATAATAATGGAAATATTACATATTTTCCATTTCAAATGAGGTTCTCTGAGCATTCTTGAAGTCAGAGAGGGTCAAATGTAAGCGCTTAACTCACAAATCAAAAACTTGGCTTTCGACTTTCGATAGACAAATAAAATAATACTTCCTTATGCCAAAACCACAAGCCGCCGAAATCAATCCTAGTGAATTACCAGCACTAGCTGCTGCGGTGATCAAAAATGCTAAGTTCCCCATGCTGGCCACGATGGACGGCGACCAGCCTCGCCTGCGACCTGTTTCTCCCGTTCGAGTAGATGGGTTTACGATCTATATTGCCAATTTGCGTTCGTATCAAAAGACAGCGCAAATTCAAGCTAATCCAAAGGTAGAGCTTTGTTACATGGATGGAGATCATAATCAACTAAGGATTACGGGGGTGGCTGAAGTCCTGGACGATCGGCCACTCTTGGAGGAAATCTGGGAAAAAAATAGGCTATTGAGTCATTATCTAGGCTCTATCGATAATCCGCAATTGGTCGTTTATAAAGTGATTCCTAATCGAGTGACTTATATGCAGGAGTGGGCTCTGACCTATTGGGAGGTTCCTTATTAAACTGCGGTAGAATGGGTAAAAATACCATCACCCACATCAAATACTCATAAATATTAGTGAGATAACTCCCCGTGAATTGGTAGATAAATAGAAAGGCAAATAGTATCAATCGATAGTAATTACTATACACCTTTGTATAAAAAAATAGACCCAATTCTGCTAGCAGGCGCCCCAAAAAGCCTACTAAGCCCAGACTGGCTAAGGTTTCAGCCATGGCATTAGGAATCCGCACTAGGTCGACCCACGTCCCCTGATAGTTATAGTATTCCACAATAATAGGCTGACCCACAATTTTGATTTGTCCCCAGCCGGCACCCCACAAATAATCCGTTTTGCCCAGGATTTTCCAGGCTAGCATAAAGGCCTCCCAGGTGCGGCCATTGGCAGAGCTATCGTGACCTGCAAATATCTTTTCCATCCGATCCACCACAGGATTTAAGGGGAAGAATTCCCAAACAAAATAAGCCGCGCCAAGCGCCAATGCTCCTAGGTAACAAGCCGCAAAAAAGATGCGCTTTCGTTTCATCAACTGGAAAGCATGCGTAATAAATACCAATAAAATAGCCATCACCAGCCCGCCTATCACACCAAAGGATAAGGAAATCAACAAGGCAAAACCCAATAAAGCCAATGGCATCACATATTGATTGTTTCGACTAAACACGAAAGCGGTAAAGTAATAAATCAGAACCGGGGCTAATTGGAAAGAATAGAAGGAGGGTTCATAAACAAATAGGCGCAAGCGAGGGAAAGCAGGAATAGCTGCGTGAATCGGTACATCATACCATAATAACCCTCGCAAAACAGGTAAGACCAGCCCTACAATAGCCAACAGGATAAAACCTGTATTATACAAGGTAATCTGTCGAAAAAAGCCACCTAATTTAGCATGATTTTCTGCTAGATAAGTCCATACCCACATCGCAAAAATAGCGGCGCTGGAAAAGAGAATATAAGACTTAATATAAGCTCCCTGGTCCACACCTGTACTAAAATGACAATAGGCCATCCAAAGGCTAATGCCCCCATACCATAACAATGGTTTCCATTTTCGTTTCCGTACAAGTAGCAAAAAAAACAAGGGTGTCAGCAGAGTGGTGTAAAGCAATCCGCCAGGTAGAAGCAAGATATTAAAGAAGAAAAAAGCAATGAGGATGAGTGTCTCTGGCGAGACCGGATTAGAGATTGCGGATGAGGAATCGGACCGATGCATGATTCTTTGTTTCTACCTATCGTATCACTGCAATATTAGCAATGTTGAATGGAAGAGGTAGGTTAGCAGCCTACTTTCTGTCACCTGTCTGACGAATTTCTTATCTAAGGCTAAAGTAATATTCAACAATAGACAGCCTAAGGCTATGGCTGGAGCAGAAATTTCATCGTCCAGCCTTTGCACGAAGGTAATAAGCCAATTTGTTTAAAGTGGAAACTATAGCAAAATATATTTAAGTTTGCATTCTTATACCTTATTTATATGAATTCTCCTACGCCCACAGATGATCAATTAAGCTGGCAAGATTTACAAGCTCACGCCTTATGGTGGGGCCGCTTGGGTTATGCTATCTTTTCTTTTTTTTGGCAGGCACTTTGGAAATATTGGAAACTCAGCTTTGGGTTGATGATCTTGTTTGGCCTCTTGCAAATTGCGCGGCTCTACGGCGAGTCTCAGGAGTTTGAAATGACCTCTACCTTTGTTTACGGTGATCTACACCCGAAGGTATTTGGCGATATGATTGCCAAAGCCAACACCTTGATTGCCAATCGGGAAACCGAACAAGTCAGTCAATTACTCGCCTTAACACCCTCCCAAGTAGGAAAAATCAGTTCAATAAAGGTAGCAGATAGCCGAGGAAAATCATTGGTAGACAACTATACCATGAATAAGGAACCCATGATCATCACGGTTAAAATGTCGGCTCCAATCCCGGGAGATAGTTTACAAACAGCCATCAATACCTACCTCAATAGCAACCCCTTTTCGGCTAAGCGCTTGGACATGAAAAAGCGACTCCTGACCGAAGAGCTAAGCTTCATCAATAATAAACAGGCGACGATAGACTCCGTCCTAAAACGCCTATATGAAGTACCTCCGGTCCAAAACGCCAACCCGGATCTTGGTGCCATTAATATCGAAAATAGTGAAGGCAAAAACGCCTATGATCTCCTTCGGTTTTCTAGAGAATTAGTACAACGCAAAGCCGATATTGAAAATAGCCTGGTGCAGGTAGAAAATGTATTTGCCATCGACAATTTCATTGTGCTTCCCAGCGCTCGATTCTCCTTGGGCTCCATTATCAAAAAAGGAATTATCGGTGGGATAATGGGCTTCATGCTGTCCGCAGTGATACTCCTTTGGCGTATCCACCTCGGCCCCTGGATTCGTAATTTGGACGAAAGCTAGTATGAATTGGAAAAATCGTTTTCCTAAACGCTGGCACCCTGTTTTAACAAAATTAGTGGCCGCGAGATTGGCTTTTTTCAATTTCATCTCTTTGGGTCTCCTAAAGACCACGGATGCGCTGATTCTACTATTTCTCATTCCCATTATTATCAGTCGAGTAGGCATTGACAACTTTGGTATCATTGCCTTTGCACAAGTAGGGCTCAACTATGGGCGCACCTTTGTAGATTATGGTTTTAATATCTCTGGGGTTCGTCAAATTGCGCTAGCGCAAAAAGAAAAGCGATCATTTTCTGAGCTGTTCTTTCAGGTGCTCTATTGCAAAGCCTTTATCGCTATTCTATTCACGATCGGACTCTGCTTGCTCATTTACTGGATCCCTTTTTTACAAAATAAGGCTAGTGCTTTCTACTGGGGCTTATGGCTAGTAGTGGGGCAAATATTTTTCGCCGATTGGTTTTTCATTGGGCTGCAAAAATCCTATTTATTGACCATCGCCAATCTTATCATTAAATGTGTTTTTGCACTGTTTATTTGGTTTGGCATCCAGGAAGAGGCAGACTATATCTATGTCTTGGCCTTCCAAGGAGGAGCCACAGCCCTTATTGGAATACTGGTTACCCTATATATCGTTTGGCAATTCAAACTGCGCTTTCAATGGCCGAGGGGACGGGTGATCAAGGCCTATTTACAAAGTGATTTTCGCTTATTGGGCACCAATTTAGCCATTGAAATGAATTCATCTTATAGCCTCTTGGTACTCAACGTACTAATGGGCGATGCTATTACGGGCTACTTCAATGTCATGTACCGCTTGGTGCAGCCGCTTCGATTCCTACTGATCATTTTTTCACAAACTATCTTTCCCATTATTTGTGCGAAAACCAAGGAAGGTTGGCTAGCATTGAAAACTTTTCTGCAAAATGCCTTCCTCCTCTTCGTGGCTTTTCCTCTGATTGGCGTGCTGGGCTTGATGTTCTTTGCCGAACCCATCTTCTTGTACTTTGCTGGAACTGTTAATCCGGAGCTATTATACAGTTTAAGATTGTATTTGATCGTTCCCATTATAATTCTAGCCAATATTCCGGCCTATCAAGTTTTATTGGCCTATGAATTGAAATCCGCCTATGCGAGTATCTATTTAATCGGGGTGATATTCAACTTAATTACGGCTTATGTCCTGACTCGTTTTTTTGGTTTAAATGGGCTTATTGTATCTGTTCTTTTAGTCGAAACTTTAACCTGCGTGGGACTATATATTATGGTCAAAAAGCATTTTAAGCAAATTACAAAAGCGGTGGAAGTGCTATGAAAAAAGTCTATGTACTAGTCTTAAACTATGAATCGGCTGATGCTACGATCGACCTGTCTCTTATACACATCTGACGCTGCCGACGAAGAGGATAGTGTAGA
>CAJXUM010000388.1 GCA_913060855.1 uncultured Lewinella sp.
TCGTTTCCCTGCGCTGGCTGATGCACCGATGACTGAATCTCGTACCTGTCAATATACCAATAGTCCAAATGGACATTTTTTGTTGGATCAACACCCTCAAGCCAATAATGTATGGCTAGCTGGTGCGGGTTGTGGACATGCCTTCAAAATGGGGCCAGCAGTGGGCCAGCTAATGGCGGATCACATTTTGCATCAAAAGCCTATTCCTACTCTTTTCTCATTATCCAGCCTAAAGGGAGCTACCGTGAAATCGAATCAATTTGAACATTAGGTTTTAGGTACGGAAATTTAGCAAGGAGGCCCATACGGAATTCACTAAGCTATAATCTTCTGCAGTCTCTTTTTTCTAGCCTTTGCCAGTATGTTGGTTGCTGCGGTATGCTATACATCAGGTAGGGGATAATGTTTTTTTTAGAAACAAATTGCTGATAATTAGTAGCTTATTAAGCTGGTGCGCACTGCTTCTAGGCTCGATGCGTAAACCGATTGCTCTCGCTTAGCGTACCTAGCTTGACGGATACAGTCTTTGGGAAAGCGGTAAAAAATTATTTTTATTTATATTTGACAATAATGGACAAAATGTAGCCGTTATTGGAGTGTAATTTGCAAACGGCGATTATTTTTTTGTATATTTGAACAGACGAAGAGCGGAAAAAGAAAAAATTAAAAAAAATTCTATATCCGGAAAATAAAATAATAATCGCTTCGTTTTTATACCGTATTCAACAAGTAAAAATTCCCTGCGGGGATTAACGATATAACTGGGGTTTAGTTTTATTTCCGAAAAGTGTGGAGCCAATGGCAACCACACTTTTCTTTTTTTATCAAGGAAGGTCTTTTTTTTTTACCTTGGGCGATAAGAAACGAGCTAATCACAATGGAAATAAATGCCTTCTCGGCTATTCTGCCCAATATGGAGCAGATTCCCCATCCAAATGCCTTCTTCCAAACGGTGAAGGAACAATATCCTCAGCATCTAAAGGAGGGTTTCTTTCTGCCTGCCAGATCACCGGCCTTATATATTCAGAGAATCAAGACTAATACCAATACCTATACTGGCTTTATTGCATCCGTTTCGCTAAAAGCTTATTTGTCAGGTGAGATTAAAGGCCACGAGGAGACCTTGGCACGGAAGTCCCGAATACAGGCCAAACTTTTAGAAGAACGCCAAGCTATTATCAAACCTGTTCTAGTTACTTATCCGAATGTGTCTACCATCGATACTTTGGTACAAACACAGTGGCAAGCCAAAGCACCTATCCAAGAAATTTATTTTGAGGAAGATGAAACCCAGTATCAGTTGTGGGAAGTCACTGATGTAGAGATTTTACAGGCATTTGAGGCACTCTTCGAGCAGTACGTTCCAAGTGTTTACATTGCGGATGGCCATCATCGTATCTTATCTGCCAGCTCCCCAGGCTTGGGATTAGAGTATGTGGCTTGTGCTTTCTATCCGTACAGTGAGGTCATGATCCGTGATTTTAATCGGCTGGTTACTTCTCCCCAACTGGCAAATGACCGAATGCTGAAAATGTTGGAGAGTGTAGGCACAGTCCAACCATTGATATCGGGGAGAAAGCCAAAACAAAAGCATGAATTGACTTTCTTTTTTCAGCAACAATGGTACAGCCTTAAATGGAAAGGCCTAAGTGACCTGATGAAAGACGCGTCGCTACCCCTCTTGGATACCCAACTTTTAGATCAATATATTTTACGGGATCTTTTAGGCATTGTGGATGTGAGGATAGCTAACAACATCACTTATATCGATGGATTGGAGTCCATCGCAGCCATAGAAGACCAGACTCGGAATGGAATGAACAACATCGCCTTTTGCCTTTATCCCGTGGATCGGGAAGAAATGGCGACCTGGGCAGATGCCGGAAAAACACTTCCACCCAAATCGACTTGGTTTGAACCGAGGATGAAAAATGGCATTGTAGTGCAAGGAATTCAACTACGGAAAGGCTCATAACTAAGGTTAAACGGCATCTTCTACCTAAATAACGGTATTTTTTAAATAAATTTTAATCAAAACTTAGGTATGGCCTGATTTTTGTTTAATTTTACATTATACTTATTTTGCCTTATTAAAGGGCTATGAGAAAATTACGGACAGAAGGGAGTATTCTAGCACTAAAATCATACCTGGGACTCAATTAAGGGTTCCTTTACACTTTCTTACACCTTAAAGGAAAATTTATTTTCCTTTTCCCATCATGTTCATGGATTCAAACCATCCCTATGGTATTGCCTATTTTTAGGTATTCCATGTGATCCCAAAAATTAACCTCCAGAGGCTGGAGGAGTATCTACACACCAGTATTACACGCTTCCTTTCAAAGAGCTTAAGGAAGTAACCAGGGTAATGTCCCTGGGAGGCTATGTACAACATTTTTGACAGAGTGGATGGCATTATGAGAATAACGCAATTATGAGAAAACTTGAGTCCTTAAGGTTCAAAGGGCAACGGATGCTTAATCTCCATTAAATTATTTATCCGGCACTAATTGCATACAATCCCCCCAAAGTTGTTTGTGCAACTTTAATCCCCTATTCTCAAGTGCCCCACTCTTTTTTTGCAAAGATTTCACCGCTGGTTTTATCAGTGGTATCAAACCTATACTTTTGAAGTTGGATTTTATCGGGCCCTGGGAATCGTTCCTAGGGCTTCTTTTTTTACTCCGCCACTATTGCCCGCCGACTAGCATCGTTTTTGCCCCAGTAAATAATACTTCAATAATAGATTGAAATCCTTATTTTCGCGCAAAACCCATCCCATTATGCGTAAAATCACGGCTGATCTGATTCTTCCTGTTACTAGTGCTCCACTCGAGGATGCGGTGCTGATTGTCAACGAAGAAGGAAAGATTCTTCGAATAGAAAAGAAAAAGGACCATAAAGGATCAGGTATTGAGGCCTATTCTGGAGTGATTGTGCCCGGTTTTATCAATACGCATTGTCATTTGGAGCTATCGCATATGTTGGGAAAAGTGGGTACCGGAACAGGCCTATTGGAATTTATCCGCAATGTGGTGTCTTTCCGTGATGTCCCGATGGAGGAGATCGAGGCGGCTATCATCAAAGCGGATCAGGAAATGTGGGAAAATGGTATCGTAGCCGTAGGAGATATCTCTAATAAGCTAGATACGGCTAAGCAAAAAGCAGCTAGCCCGATTCGCTACTATACCTTTGTTGAGATGTTTGACTTTATGCAGGAGAGCTTAGCAGAGACTACTTTTCAGCAGTATTTTGAAGTATTTCAAGGGCAAAGCAGTGAAGGAGGCAATCAAAAAAGCTGTGTACCGCATGCGCCTTACTCCGTTTCAAAAGCTTTGTTTCAAAAGATAAAAGAAGCCAATCAGACACCCGTAACGGTGAGTATACATAACCAGGAAACACCGCATGAGGATGCACTTTTCCTTTCGGGAGAAAGCGGTTTTGTAGAACTGTTTGGGGCTTTTGGGATGGATATGTCGAGTTTGACGCCCAGTGGTAAAACGGCTATTCATTATGCCATAGAAAATATGGATCCTGCACAGCGAAACTTATTCGTTCATAATACCCTTACCTCTGCTGCGGATATCCAGGCGGCACAAGCCTGGAGTGATAAAGTGTATTGGGCTACTTGCGCCAATGCGAATCTGTATATTGAAAACCGATTACCTAATTACCAGCACTTCATCGATAATGATGCTTGCCTGACCATCGGTACAGATAGTCTCACCTCCAATTGGCAATTATCGGTTTTGGAAGAAATGAAGACCATCGCTCGCTACCAATCTGATGTTTCTTTTGAGACGCTCTTACGCTGGGCCACTATCAATGGTGCCAAGGCGCTGGGCTTTGAGGAGGACTTGGGGAGTCTTGAGGTGGGTAAAAAACCAGGCTTGAATTTGTTGAATATGGGCGCGGATCTAGCCTTTAATTCTAATACCCAAGTTACCAAGTTGCTGTAAAATTAAGCCATCAAAGTTTTTTGCTCCTAGCGTTATCCTTTCAGGGAGATTACTTTCCTATCCTCTTCCCGTATAAATATTAAATCGAATCCCTATATTTATAGTGATTACGCGCTTTACCTATCCATCCAAAATCCGAACGCTATGTCAACCAGAAGCTTTGTATTATTCTGTCTGCTACTGTGCCTATCTAGCTCAATTCAAGCCCAAAATAGCAAGCTATGCACGGTTCTTTTCCCTTTCGACCAGCATAATTTAGAAGAAGAGGCGCAAAGTGAATTAAATCAATTATTACATTTTATGTCCACCGTAGAATGGCAATTCCTATCTCTCAAGGGGCATACCGATGCTATCGGTTCGCTGAGCTATAACGTGGCTTTGTCTACCCGACGAGTGGAGAAGGTAAAAGAATACTTGCTGGCAGCAGGCGTAGATAGGGATAAAATTGAGATCGGTTGGTTTGGCGAAGAGCAACCTCTTGCCACCAATCAAGAAGAGAAAGGCCGCAAAAGCAATCGCCGAGTAGAAATAAGGCTGACCTATAGCGAAGCAACAGAAGAGGTAGTCACGACTACTACTCCAATGGAGGAAGAAAAAGGCCAAGTTGATACCCCTACTCCAGCACCTGCACGAATTGAGGATGTAAAAGTCAAATTAAACAAGGAAAACCGAGCCTCTTTTGACTATAATTGTCAAGGTGATATCATCATCACTGCCGAAGCGGGGGCCAAACTACGTATTCCTGAAGGAGCTATCGTGAATTGTGATGAAGTGGGAAAGTTGGAGGTCAGCATGCGTGAATTTACTAGCAAAAAGGAAATCATAAATTCCCAAGCTTCTACTTATTCGGGCAACGAAATGCTGCAGTCCGCAGGTATGATAATCGTCGATATCAAAAAAGAAGGCAAGCGGATTAATATGAATGGTTGTCTGGAAATGGTGATTCCGGGCCCGAAAGTCGAAGGAATGCAACCCTATTTTTCTAGCTATACGGGTAAAGTGAATCAAATCAACTGGCGCAAGAGAAAAGGAAAGATTCGCTATGATGATTATCAGGAGGCGTATATTGTAGAAATCTGTGGAGCGTTTAGCGGTAGCTTTGGCGTCAACTGTGATAAAAGAGTACCGGGGGAAAGGAGCGCTGTATTGGTGAAAATCAAGAAGTTACATGGACAATTTCCAGGCATAGCAGTTGAATCAGCAGATGGAGCCATTACCAACTTAAGACAAGTTAATATAAAGGAAGGTCGCTCTAGAAAATGGGCGTATTATACCTTTCCTGTGATAGAGAATGAACCTTTGACTATATTAGGGTCTTATACAAAAAAGCCCTTTGGACTTGGCTCGGAAAAGACTTACACCTTGGAGGAAGCTGTTTTATATAGCACTGAAAATGGACCATTACAGCTTAAAAGAGTAAAGCGCTTCCGGAAAAAGGGCGTGTACTACGTGATCAAGGATTTTCCCTCTTTGAAATTCTCGAAAGAAGGTTGATAGGTGCAACTTAGACTTCAGACGTTTTCTAAGTACGCCCTAGGAAACTTCTGAAGTCTTAGTCATTTTGTAGAAACAAAATAAACCAACGATGAAACGAGTATTACTAATTCTCTTGCCCCTAGCACTACTAGCGTTAGGGTTACCTGCCTTACAGGAAGAACCGATTGCCGATCCTCCTAATATTCTCCTTATCCTGACGGATGACCAAGGATACCACGATGTATCCTATTATGGCACAGAGGATATTCAAACGCCGCATATGGATGCATTGGCCGCTGATGGCATGCGATTCGATAACTTCTACGCCAACTGCCCCGTATGTTCACCTACTCGCGCGGCGCTGCTGAGCGGTCGCTACCAGGAATTTGTCGGCGTACCAGGCGTGATTCGCACATATCCCAAGGATAATTGGGGCTACCTTGATCCTGCCGCTACGCTTTTGCCGGATATGCTGAAGATCGGCGGGTACCAAACTGCGATTATTGGAAAATGGCACCTGGGGTTGGAATCGCCTAATATTCCGAATGAAAGAGGTTTTGATTTCTTTCATGGATGGCTAGGAGATATGATGGATGATTACTGGAAGCATCGTAGGCATGATATCAATTACATGCGAAAGAATAAAGAGATCATTGATCCAGAGGGGCATGCAACGGATCTTTTCACCGATTGGTCAGTAGACTATATCAAAGAACAAGCCAAGGCCGACTCGCCTTTTTTCTTGTACCTCGCCTATAATGCCCCTCATTTTCCGGTACAACCCCCCGCTGATTGGTTGGCTAAAGTGAAGAAAAGAGAACCCGGTATATCGGAAAAACGAGCCAAGCTGGTTGCTTTTATCGAGCATTTAGATGATGGCATTGGTCAGGTGATCCAAGCCTGTCTCTTATACACATCTGACGCTGCCGACGAAGAGGATAG
>CAJXUM010000389.1 GCA_913060855.1 uncultured Lewinella sp.
ATCTACACTATCCTCTTCGTCGGCAGCGTCAGATGTGTATAAGAGACAGTACTATAACCCATTTGAAATCGATGGCTAACTTTACTATCATCGGAAGTATCGAGCTCGCCTAATGTGTATTGGAGGCTATGCCCCCAATAATTTCGGTTTAGGTCAACAATTCCCCCGTTCTCAAAAGGTAATAGTCCATAAAAGTTACGGTTGCTAAAAAAGACATTCGTGCTGAGCTGCTTGTGTTTTAAAATGGCAGCAATCTTAAATTGCTCGATCGATTCTCCCGCCTGAAAAGAAAGGTTTCTATCTCTGGCCTGTCGGCGGTTTTCCGCGACAGCTGAGGCATTGATCCCGCCTGGATCATCGGCCTGTGGACTATCTGTATAATTTAAAATCAATTTCAGGCTACTTTCTTCCGCAAATTGATGCAACACCTGTCCGTTCCAGGTCGTACTTATCATGCCGCTATTATTCCGATAACCATCCGTCTGTGTATCACTGACATGAAAAATGTAATCTGATTTTGCTGTTTTGAATCCCGTTTTTAGTTGATATTGCTGTAGGTTGAAAGAACCGAAGGTCGTCCCCAACTCCAAAAAGGGTCTTTCCACTTTTGACTGTGTACTAATGCTAATGACCCCACCTGCTGCATTTCCGTACAGTCCCGAACTAGGGCCCCTAAGAATTTCCAAGCGATCCACAATCCCAAGATCAAGGTTATCCGTCTGACCCTGTCCATCCGGCGTTGTCTCGGGAATCCCATCCACCAAAATCTTCACTCCTCGAATACCGAAAGCAGCGCGCGCGCCAAATCCTCGAATCGACACCCGCAAATCCTGGGCAAAGTTGCTAGGATTAAGCGCAAAAAGTCCCGGTACTTCATTGAGGTACTCATTGATGGACAATTGCTGTTGGGCTTGAAAAATGGCACTAGATTGCAGACTCGTTACGGCCATCGGCCTACCCAATAAGCGTCCCTCCAAGCGTGGCACTTGTAAAGTCACCGTCGGCAACTCATACAATTTACTCGTATCTACTTGTCCGATCATAGTAGTACATAGGGCAAAAAGCAAAGTAGCAAGTATCGTTTTTTTCAACTGCATAAGTCCAAAGATTTGTATCCTTTTCTAAAATCGTTTCCTAACAGTCACATTCTCCCTGTACATAGGCGATAATATCAGGAAAAAATGCATTGAATTCTTCGTCGAATTCAACTAGATATTTTTGTAAATTTTCGATTACGTTTTCCAATTGCTCAGGTTTACTGAGGCGAAACTTCATGCGATCAAAGGTAAAAGCCAATCCCTCAAATTCCCCATAACCAATCAACCAGTCTCCTGCAATCATATTGGAGAGACGCAGCTGAATCTTCGGCGGCATTAAAGGCTTATAGCTCTCTAGGATTTTATACATCCTTTTGGTGAAAGGAATAAATTCCTCATTCGTATATCGATCCCAGTTTTTCACCAATAAATAGTCATAAAATACATCCACAATAACCGGAGAATATTTATGATGATAAGGATGTAGTCGATGTACTCCTCTAGAGACCATCGGATGATCATCTGTAAATTGGTCAATTTTCCGATGAAGTTGCACCCCCGCTTGTATCCCTTCTGGATAAGTTTCTATGGCTCTATTTTTGATAAAATCAGCCAGGAAATTCCCCACTAAAAGTTCCTCTTGTTCACAGGATAAAAAAAGGTGCGCTAAAAAATTCATGCGCTAAAGGTAAGGAATGAGAATCATGCAAGCACGTCTGAAAATTAATAATTCATCCAATCTGAAAAAATTCTATCTTTGCGGGGTTTTAAAAAAAATCGATTTATCATGTCTTTGCTCATCTAAGGAATGGTGCGTTAATAAATTGCGTTTTTATGCGCCCTTAGTTTTTCTTTATGAAAGGCGAAAAACGGAGGCGATGCAGAGCATCGGCGAGGCTTTTCAACGCAGCAGAAAGAAAAAATAACAAGCAGAAGAATGTTAATTTATTATTGAACCATTCCTCAGTGAGTAAAGGATCAATTATAGTAGCAATATGGGACTCAAGTGCGGAATCGTTGGTTTGCCCAACGTCGGAAAATCTACCCTTTTTAATGCTTTGACATCAGCCAAGGCACTGGCGGCTAATTATCCTTTTGCCACCAAGGAACCCAATATCGGAATGATCACGGTTCCCGATCCTCGATTGGAAAAGTTAGCCGATTTGGTGAATCCACAAAAGATTCTCCCTACCATGATCGAAATCGTCGACATTGCTGGGTTGATCAAGGGGGCTAGCCAAGGCGAGGGATTGGGTAATCAGTTTCTCGCTAATATCCGGGAGGTCGATGCAATCGTACATGTAGTACGTTGTTTTGATGATGATAATGTAGTACACGTAGACGGTAGTGTAGACCCGGTAAGGGATAAGGAGATCATCGATACGGAATTGCTCTTTAAAGACTTGGAAACGCTAGAAAAGCGGTTGGAAAAGCTCAAGAAGGCGGCCAAGACTGGTGAGAAAGAGGCGCTGAAAGCCGTTGCTACCACCCAGCGACTCCAAACACATATGGAGGCCGGTAAAACAGTTCGAACCTTCGATATGAATGAGGATGAGGCCGAACTCGTGCAGGAGATGATGTTCCTTACGGCTAAACCGATTTTATACGTCTGTAATGTAGATGAAGAAAGTGTCAATGACGGGAACGACTATACCGCCAAATTCAAAGCCGCTGTAGCGGATGAAGACGCAGAAGTAATTTTGATTAGTGCGGGTATTGAGGCAGATATTGTGGAATTGGAGGACATGGAGGAACGAATGGAATTCCTACAAGACATGGGGCTTTCTGAGCCAGGTGTGAATCGCGTGATTCGTGCTTCTTACAAATTGTTAAACCTCATTACCTATTTTACTGCGGGTGAAAAAGAAGTTCGTGCTTGGACCATCAAAGTCGGTACCAAGGCGCCCCAAGCGGCAGGCGTTATTCACACTGATTTCGAAAAAGGATTCATCCGTGCTGAAGTTATCAAATATGATGTGTATACCCAATATGGCTCAGAAGCTGCGGTGAAAGAGGCCGGAAAAATGGGTGTAGAAGGTAAAGAATATGTAGTAGGTGATGGAGATGTGATGCATTTCCGCTTCAACGTATAAATGATTAATTGTTGCGGGTTGTAGCTTGCTGAAGCTGTAACTCGCAACAATTAGCTAATACTGCCACTCGTGTATATACTCGTTAAAGACTTTTACTAGATTTTCAGCGTCATCGAGTGCACGGTGCTGATCTCCTGAAAATTCAAAGCCCTCCGATTCAACTACCTTTCGCAAGCCTCGGCGACGTTTCAAACGTTTCAATTCGTGGTATTGCTGTTTTAGATTGATATGAGGGTCCGTCCAGTCATAATCCAGCCGATGTAATTTGCTATCCTGAATCAATATTTCCTGGTCAAAACTGCCCCAGGCGCAGAGTAAATAGTCCTCATCGTATATATCTATCCAATCTTGAAAATCATTGACAACCTTAGCAAAAGTCGAAGCGCGGTTGATTTCATCCTGTTCGATTCCTGTTAACTTTCTGCAATAAAACGATAAGTAAGGGTGAATGACAGGTTTGACCAGTCGGCTAAAAGTATCCACTACCTCACCATATCCATTGAGTTTATAGGCTCCTATCTCTATTATTTCTTGTACTTGCGAGGGCAGGTTTCCATCCCAGCAGGTAGCTTCCAAATCGTAAACTATAAAAATCATGCTTACTTATCTGATGATACGGATTTTTCTATTAGTCGGCGAAGTTCTGCGATTTCTTCATGAAGGCCATCAATTTTTTCTTCTAAATCCTGGTTATTGTCCATCGTCATTTCATCAACAAAAACAGCATTGGCCAATGACAAACCGAAAATCCCACCCAACATAATAACGATAACGAAATAAAGGCGGGTAAAGCCAATCATCCAATCATTATCTGTCCGACTGGTGACGATGGCTACTATTTCATTCCATCCCTCTAATGTAAACAACTGAAAAATAGAATAGGCCGAGACCATTGGATTTCCAAAAAATTCTGGTGCCATATCTGCATAGAAATGACAGGTAAAAATGGCCAATAAAAAATTAAGGAAAACCAGTGCTAAAACGACAAAGACAGAAGCTTGTAAAGCCCGTGTCAGCCCCTCCATCACTTGATTCAGATGCGGTACAAATTGTATAAATCGAATGAGACGAATCAAGCGAAACATACGCAAAACGATGAGCAGAGAGGTATCTGGCAGAACCGGAAATAAAAATACAAATAAGGTGGGTAAACTCCCCATCACAATAATAAAATCAAAACGGTTCCAGGAACTGGAAAAATAAGCTTTAGTCCCTAGCGTTCTGAGCTTAACGATAGCTTCTATCAAGAAGAACATGACCAAAAGATGGTCCGCCGATTCAAGCCATACGTGGTGTTTCCAACTGGGAAAGTACATGACAAAGATGATGACCGCATTGATAAGGATGGCCACCATAATATTTCGCTCCGAAAGGAAAAAGCGCTTTAGCATAGACAAGTCATTAGCACTGAAGTAGAGTTATACTCCAGTTCTATTTTTTAAAGGGCTTAAATAATTCCCTGAATATATTAACAGTTTAACAAATCTCTAAATTTATCAGACTAAAGGCCTTAAATTTCGACTACGGCCATTGCCTTAACCTTTTTCCAGACAATTTGCCGATCCAAATGGTAAGTCGCCATCCGATTGTGGTAAAAATACAGGACTTTAAAACTGTCACTTACCAAAAGTCCTTTCTTATTTCTCTTCAGCGGATTGAGCACATGAAAACTACCTAAGCGTTTGACACCATCATTCAATAAGTCATCCAAATCACCATGAATAGCGCTCGATAATTTGATTTCATCAGCAGCTTCCATTTTGAGCAGGATGACAATCAATTGTTGTAGAATATCTTTTAAGAAGACAGGATCAAAGGCATATTCATCAGTAGGCAAACGGAGTATACCGTAGAGATCCAAATGCGTATTCTGTCGCTTGAGCAGCTGAAAAGCAGCAAAAGCCACTAAATGGCTACTCAATACGATATTGTCTTTATGAAAACGTTCGACAATCCGCTCTCCCAACATTTTGGTGTATTCTGATTCTCTTTGTAGATCAGCCACCAAGGTTCCATTCGTATGAAAGTAGTCTTTTACTTGAATAGGATTCCCGTACTGGTCAAAGCTATTCCCCTCTTCATCCACCAAATTCCCCATGACATCCATTGGCTTTCCGATCGAGATCGTAATACTATTCCCCGTGGAAAATAACTTCCAGATAAATTTGAGAATACTCCTAGTACTATTGAACTTATCTTTTACACGAATATATTGCTCTTTCCCTATTTTCTGCAAATGCTGCTCGATCAAGTACTGGGCTTCTAAGACAAAATGATAACTCAAGACCAAGGGGACCACAAATACTTTTTGATCTTCTTCTTTTTCCAATACAGCCCGCTGTGCCTCCACCACTGTACTTAGCAGACCTAGCTTTACCTTGGTCTCCAATTCACCTGACCTAGAACGTGTTCCTCCGGGAAAGAAAAGGCTATTGACGCCCCTTTGAATCGACAAATTAGACATCGCTTTAAGTGTCTCAAGGTAGATTGCATTTTTCTTTCTACGATCTACCCGATAGGCGCCTAAGCGATTCATGAAATAAGCCGTATAGCCGGTATTATATAAATTGAGGCCTGCACCGTAAGAAAAAGAGGGCAAGCCGGCAAAAGCATCTAAAGCATAGCCAATCAGGATAGAATCCAAGTTACTAAAGTGGGTAGGAACAACCACAACCGTCCCCTTTTTCATCAGGCTGCGAATAGCTTCTACTTCACCTTCTACGATCAAGCGCTCGCTCAAGCGATGCTTGCGGCTATAGATACGTTTCAGGTTACGACCGGCAGCTGTATTCAGCAAACGTGTAAAGAATAAATAGAGAAATCGTCGCGCAAATAGGAACGTTTTTTTCTTGAAGGTCCCTACTATTTCTTCGGCATATCGATAAACGATACTGCTCAATAATTCTTGGTTGACCTGCTCAGCCTCATCATCCGCTTTATCCAAAGAACGATTAACTAATCGCTTCTGCGTTTTCTTCCAAAATTGTCGCTCATTGGGTGGATCCACTTTCCAGGGCTCCTCCTTCATTCTTATTCGCTCCAAATAAATGGTGCGAGTAACTAGATCAGAAATGCCAGCCCCATGCCGCTTAACCAATTTATCAAAGGTGAAGGAAGTAACATCTTGGACAAAATTTCTTCGATCTTGGCTCAATTTTGATACTGTCTCTTATACACATCTCCGAGCCCACGAGACCGAGGCTGATCTCGT
>CAJXUM010000390.1 GCA_913060855.1 uncultured Lewinella sp.
CCTAATGAAAAAATACATTATAATAATTCTCAGCACACATTTCAAAACAGTCTCTAAGTTTTAGCAATAGGGGGATAAAGTAATAAAATGCATCAATAAAATAGGCTCTGAGATCATTTTTGTGTTTTGTCAGAGCAGGTTAAAATAAAAAACTATACTTATGAATCGATTATTTCTTGCAGGTGGACTATGTCTACTTTTCATTTTTTCGGGTTCCCGTGATTTGAATGGACAAAAAAGATGGTGGGCTGGCAATATCAGTGGTGATGGCCCAGTTGTGGAACAAACCCTAGATCTTTCTTCCTTTGAAAAAGTTAGTCTAGGCATTTCAGCGGATCTTTATATTAGCCAAGGAAGCACTCAATCTGTGACCATAAAAGGCCAGCAAAATATTATTGATAATATCATTAGTACCGTAGAAAATGATACCTGGCGAATTCGTTTTGACAAACCGGTGCGAAGATCTAATGAACTGAAGATCTACATTACAGTCACTAAGTTATCATCCGTACGGGTTAGTGGTTCGGGCGATGTCTACGGCGAAGGAGTATTTGATCAATCTAATACTTTCTATACCGGTATTAGTGGCTCAGGTAATATGAAATTGGCAGTACAAGCTCAGGAGGTCGTTTCGAAAGTAAGTGGCTCCGGCAATATCGCATTGGGGGGTACAGCAGAGGACTACGAAGTGCAAATTTCTGGTTCAGGAAATGTAAAATCTGAAGAATTACAAGCAGCTCATTGCAACGTCAGGATTTCTGGTTCTGGGAGTGCTCGGGTTGATGTAGCAGATGCCTTGGAGGTGAGAATATCAGGTTCAGGCGGTGTTTCCTATAAAGGCCGGCCAAAGATCAGTAGCCGTATTTCAGGTTCAGGTAACTTAAGAGCTAGAGATTAAGGTGCTTATTTCCCCTGAGTGGTTCCAATCTTGCTAGAACCACTCAGGGAGCTATTATTCATGTATCAAATGGATATTCCCTTCAAAGGTTTCTTTTTCTCCATCCTTAAAAAGGATTTCTATTAAGTAGACAAATACATTAGTATTAAGTGTCTTTCCATTATAAGTACCATCCCAACCTTTCGATAAATCATTAGGTGGAAAGTTTTTTTGCATAAACAACATATCACCCCAGCGGTCAAAGATGCGCATCGATAGCACCTCCTGAACATCTCCATTTGAAAATACGGTGAAGGCATCATTATTTCCATCTCCAATCCCAGTTTTGCCTGGTGAAAAAGCATTAGGGATATAGACATTTCTTGGTTTTCGCACAATAACACGGACTATATCCTCAGCGGTACAACCATTTTTGTCGACTAACTTCGCGGTAAAATTGGAAGAGAATTCTGGGATAAACTCCCATTCTATCCAGCAGCTGTCACAACTTAGGCCTTCATTATTGGTAATCAATAGACTTCCCACTTCATTGAGAGGAATGTTCATAGAGGGTTTTAAGGTCACCTCATCTCCTTTTTCAACCGTTTGGTCTTCACCTAAATCTATACTCACTTCTCGTCCGGCATTAATAGTTATCTCTGTCGTATAGGTACAGCCTGTGATATCTTGCACCGAAAGCGTATAGCTACCCGGTTTAAGGTTTTCAAATGAATATTTTTCACTATACCCTTGCTCATTGAAATCAAACAGGAATGGGCCTTCGCCGCCTTCCACACTGGCAATAAAAAGCTGCCCATTTTCATCTCCAATACAGGCTGGATGCGCTACTTCAATCTCCATTCCAGTGGGTTGATTATCATCCAATAATACCTCCACCTCATCGGAAGCCGAACAACCATTTACAGGGTCAGTCACCGTCAGCGTATAGATACCGAGGTCGGAAGCCATCAAAATTTCGCCAGATTGGGTTTCGCCATTGGGTCGCGTCCAGCTGAAATCCATAGGACGAGCCTCGGTGGCTAGTGCTTGGAGGCTAGCTTCGCCTGTATAGCAATCCAATGTTTCATCCGTCCCTGCGAAAGCCGTGGGCAAGACCAGGTTTTCCTCGATAACAACGGTATCCGTCGCCACACATCCATTCACACTATTCTCCACTAGTAAAACATAGGTACCAGCAGCGGTAGCTATAGCAGAAAGAGGTGTCGTCGTCGTCTCTAAGTTTCCATTAATTATTTCCCAAGCCACTTCAAAATTATCTTCCCAATTGGTCACAGTTGCTGTAATAGCTACCGTACTGGTTTCGCAGGTAATGGTGTCATCCTCTAAAGACGCGATAGCCGGGAAATTACTGTTTTGAGTAATCGTGACACTGTCCATTGCAGAACAGCCAGAGGACTCATCTACTACCTGCAAAAATAGAGCTCCTGGCGTACTCACCCTGACCTCTGGTCGATTACTATTCCCAATTGGCTCTCTGGCTGCATTGTACCATTGATAGGTATAATTGGCATTAAAACTATTGGTATCTCTTACCGTTACGGTAGGATTAGAACAATCAATTTCAAAATCCCCTTCTAGCGCAATTCTGGGTGTAGACCGCTCTTCATTTACCCGGATAGAATCAATCGCTGAACGGCATCCCGTAATACGACTTTCAACTATTAGGGTATACCAGCCAGAATCTTGCACCGTCGGTTGACTTAAAGCAGTCATCGAAGACAAAATCCCTGGGCCATCCCATTCAAAAATATAATCCGCTGCATCGAGGCTACCATTGCCTAAGGTTACGCTCTCAATTGTACAATTGAGGGTAAGTATATTACTAGGCGATGCCTCGGGTAATGACAGTTCAACGATAGAGAGCGAATCTACGGCGATACAGCCTTCTGCATTCTGTACCGTAGCGATATACATCCCGCCTTCATTGACCACTAAGTCTTCCGTCGTTTCTCCTTCTCCCCAAACAATGCTATCAAAATTACCACTGGCTACAATGGAAGTACTAGTACCCACACAGATATCCGTGTCTCCCACTAAGGTTACCGTGGCGGGATCTAAGTCTCCGACTGTTTGAGTAGCACTTTGCTGGCAACCATTAAAATCGGTGACCGTTAAGAAGAACTCACCCGTGCGATCTAGACTAATGACTGCTTGATCTAAATTGATTCCCTGCCATTCATAAGTGCGATAAATAGCCGGTACTTCAAGGGTAAAAGCTGCATCAGGACATACAGCAGCTGGTCCTACAATATCTGGTTGTACCAACTCGAAGTGGCGAACCACCACACTACCTTCCCCAACACAACCAGAGATATCTTCCACCGTAACACTCACCAAGCCCGTATCGGATACTTGAATGGATGCAGTAGTTTCTCCGGTGGACCATAGAATAGATGCCCAAGTTCCTTCCACCTCTAGGTTGGCAAGGCCACCTGGACAAAATTCGATATCTCCACTGATGACCGGTACCGGCGCATCATATGTAGTCAGTTCAAAAGTCGCAGTATCCCGACAGCCATTAGTATCGACCACAGTGACAGAATAATTTGCAGCCGCACTGATTTCTATGGCTGAGGTAGTCTCATTCGTAGACCATAGAATAGATTCAAAGCCAGAACCAATATCTAAGTTCAAGCTGCCCTCTATACAAATTTGATAAGCGGGGTCCAATGGAATTGGAACTGGATCTACTTCAGTGATACTAAACGGAATAGTATCAAGGCAACCATTTTCGTCCGTAATGGTAACAGAATAATCGTTTCCAGCTTCAGTAATCGTGATGGAAGGCTCGTTGCTATTGTCAAACCAAGTATACTGTAACATGTCAGGTGTGACAGAAATAACAGTTTCTTCCCCTTTACAAATCTGTGTATCTCCTATAATTGCTCCTACAACAGGTGGAAAATCCGTTAAAGTATAACTTGCATCCGTTTGGCATCCGTTATTATCCACTACTGTCAAACCGTAAGTGAGAATAGCTGTATTAACAACTAAACTTGCATTGGTATCTGCAGGGCTAGTCGACCAAATATAGGAAGCAAAGGCTGGGCTAGTAGTCAAAAGCCCTTCCTGGCCTTCACACAAGCCAGCGGGGCCTTCTATGATCAAGCTATCTACTTCATTTTGCAAAACCGTAAAGCTTGCCGTATCGGTACAACCCGATTGATTGCTGACAATAGCCGTATAAAGACCTGCTTGATCCACTTCGATGGTAGCATCATTACTACCTGTAGACCAAACATAAGTTTCATGGCTACTTACCAGGCCTAAGGTTGTGCTTGAGCCTTCGCAAATTATATGCTGACTAGTGTATGCAGCATCTGGAGAAACACCTTCCACTATACGAATTGAATCTATTCCTCGACATCCAAAGGTATCTACTACTAGTACTTCATATAGACCTGGTTGAGCTATCGTTATGCTTAAAGTTTCTTCTAGCGTAGACCAAATTGTGGTACTATAGGCACTATCTAGCACCTCAATTACCTGGGTATCTCCATTACATAGGACGGTTTCTCCAACAATTTCAGGCTCGGGTATTTTTGTAAATGTTACCGGAAAGGTATCCTGCGCTTCACAACCATTTAGATCAGTGGCCGTAAGTATATAATCACCCGTTTCAGAAACTACGTTAATTGCGCTATCTACACCATTCGACCAACTGTAGGTTAGAAAACTTTCATTAGGTACTAAACTCACAGAATCCCCCACGCAAGCATGATCGGGATAGTCAATTGTTATCGTTGGTTGAGCTACACTTTGCACTGTGATAGAATCTGAGGTAGTACAGCCATTTTCATCGGTAACCGTGACACCATAAGTACCTGCTGCCGTAATCGACAAGGTAGCATTGGTGGAATTATCTGACCAAAGGTAAGTATTGAAGGTATCGTCTAATTGCAAGATAGTGGGTTCATCTCCACATACAATCATACCTTCTTCCAAGATATTTGCTGCTTTTGTTGAAATGGACTGGGCGGTATGCGTAGTACTAGTTTGACAACCATTGGCATTTGTAACGGTAAGTGTATACAATTCACCTACTGTAGCTTGAATAGAGGTTGTCGTATCTCCAGTAGACCATAAATAGGATTCAAAAAGGTCCGCTACCTCCAAACTAACCGACTCACCGGGGCAGGCCACTCCATCTTGTACTATCTCCGGTGATATGCCTCCTATTACACTAATAGTCATTTTATCAGATCGATCGCAAGCGCCTTGCAATACATTAATTTCATATTCTAGGGTTCCTTCAAAACCGGCAGGAATAGTCACCAATGGCTTAAGAATTTCTGCACTATCTAGTAAGGCCATCGCCTCAGGCGTTCCAGACCATTCGATAATTAATTCCTCATCACTACTTGTTCGCAGGTCTGCATCTAGTCGTACTTCGAAAGCATCCGACTTACAGTAATTCAAATCACCGCCAGCATTCACGAGATTTATACAAGATGGATCTGCAACGCAATTAAAATAGTCGGCAGCTTCGCCTCCCCATTCAACGGAGAAAGCCTCAGAAAAACCTGTAAATTTCGTGACTAACATATAAAAACGATCTCCCGGTTGTACCACTAAAGGCAAAACATATCCATCTACCTCAACACCAAAGGGATCAATAAAAGCATCCTCTTGAGAATCTTGGGCACCATTTCCCATACCCGTATAAGGGCAAAAGGCACAAAGGCTACGAGCAAAGGAACAACGTCGAGGTGAGCCCAGGCTATCACAATTCAGATTGGGGCCATAAATGGCAAAATCAAAGTCCTCTTGCTTCCAAGTATCAGTCGAGTCTGGTGGAAATAAGGTCATTAGGAGTTCACTATCGGGAGGCATATCATCCCTGAACTCAAAATAGATCCAAGTACTGTGCTGACCTTCTCCGGTCGACAGACATCCACGGTCGTTGTTTGGGTTAGAATAATCATTATACTCTGAAGCGCCGGAAATAATATCGATAGTATCATCTCCGCAAATGGGTATTGCTCCTAGGCAGTCCCATTGTGATTGAGCGATTAAGTTTTCCCCTACAAGACTCGCCATGACAAATAACAGAATTACTCTCAATGGCAGCATTTTAATCGGTTTTTAAGCTGTTCTAAAGGGCGATGGAACCATCCATCCAAATGCCGCTAGGGCCTTAGATAATATTCTAAGGGATTACATCCTGGCTTGTTCATGGGAGAAAGCTGGGGTAGTCTTGAACCTGGTAGGATCTTAATGACTTGCATAAGGGTACAAGGACTCATTAAGACAATAGTCCATAGTGGGGGGAGGTTTTGGTAAATAGAAAGTTGATTTACCTAGTTTCGCTCATAGTATAAACAGAAAGAATTATAGAAATGACTAGAACGTATCAACAAGAATTTAAATACTATTATTTTGGATACGGAACAAATACTGTCTCTTATACACATCTGACGCTGCCGACGAAGAGGATAGT
>CAJXUM010000391.1 GCA_913060855.1 uncultured Lewinella sp.
CTATCCTCTTCGTCGGCAGCGTCAGATGTGTATAAGAGACAGGTACATAACCATACACTGGATCATGGGCCGAAGTCTGATCGGTTAAGACATCGGGAATAATCCCATCATTCAGCAAACGCTCCAATACATCCCCTATATCCCCCACCAAACCAACGGAAAGTGCCTCGCCCTTGTCCTTAGCCGCAAGCACCCAAGCTTTGGCTTCTTCATAATCAGCCGTCATTTTATCAATATAGCGTGTTTCTAAGCGCTTTTTAATCCGACTAGGATCAACATCAACACCTAAATAAGTAGCTCCGGCCATGGTAGCTGCCAAGGGTTGCGCGCCGCCCATTCCTCCCAAGCCGCCACTTACCAACAAGCGATGCTTGAGATCCCCTTCGAAGTATTTCCGGCCACAGGCAGCAAAGGTTTCATAGGTGCCTTGCAATATTCCCTGGGTACCGATATAAATCCAGCTCCCCGCCGTCATCTGTCCAAACATCATCAAACCTCTTTCTTTCAATTCCTCAAAATGTTCCCAATTGGCCCAAGCGGGCACCAAGTTACTGTTGGCGATGAGGACCCGTGGCGCGTCAGGGTGGGTTCTGACAATACCCACGGCTTTGCCAGATTGTACCAAAAGACTATGGTTTTCATCCAGTTCTAGTAAGGATTTTATGATCTGTTGCAGCGCAGGTACATTCCGGGCAGCCTGCCCAGTCCCCCCATATACGATTAAAGATTCGGGGTCCTCCGCCACTGTAGCATCCAAATTATTTAGGAGCATTCTCAAGGGTGCTTCCGTCTGCCAAGATCGGGCGTGAAGGCGATTACCTACCGGTGATTTGTAATGAGGGTGGGCAGCATATTGCTTAATAAATTCCAAATAATTCATGTCTGATATTTTTAAAAGGAAGTTGTTGTTGCTGCGCAACATCATCGGTGGCAGCCAGCAATTTACCTTCGCGAATTAAACCAATAACAATAGCGAGTTCATCGATAAAAAGGGTATCATTAGTTCGGTGTCCAATTTGTTCCCGCACCAATAAATAGCAAGATTCCACCAGCGCACTGGATCGCAGTGGCCGCTGAAAATCCAAAGCTTGGGCAGCATATAGGAGTTCTATCCCTAAAATTTGCTCTAGGTTTTGCACCACTTGCCATGCCTTTCGGGCACTGATAGATCCCATACTAACATGATCTTCTTGCCCCAGTGAAGTCGGCACACTATCCACAGAAGCCGGAAAGCAAAGGGTTTTATTTTCCGTCACCAAAGCCGCCGTTGTGTATTGAGGAATCATAAAACCAGAATTGAGGCCTACTTCATCCATCAGCAGCTTGGGCACGCCTGGCATTTTTCCTTCAATACTTAGGTAAATTCGCCGATCTGCGATGTTGCCAATTTCGGCAGCAGCCATGGCCGCGTAATCCAGCGGTAGCGCAATGGGCTGTCCATGGAAATTACCACCACTAATAATATTGATATCATCCAATAAAATGGGATTGTCTGTCACCGAATTGATTTCGGTATGCAAGGCGTCTTTCAGGTGAAGCCAAGCACTCCGGGAGGCTCCGTGTACCTGAGGAATGCAACGTAAAGAGTAGGGATCTTGTACGCGGCTGCAATTCTCATGCGACTTCATGATAGCCGACTCCGAGAGTAATGCGCGTAGTCGTTCTGCCACATAGGAACAGCCAATGTGTGGCCGCAAGCGATGAAGGTCAGGATGGAAAGGTTTGGCAGAGCCCGTCATGGCTTCGAGCATCATAGCGGCTGTGATATCAGCCTGGTCCAAACAGGATTGCAGACGGGCGGCTACCACGATTCCAAAGGCAGCCATAAATTGCGTCCCATTAATTAAAGCCAACCCCTCTTTTGCCTGTAGTTGGATTGCAGGCTGCTGGTACTCTTGTAATACCTTAGCGGTGGGCTCATATTTGCCTTGGTGAAATATTTTCCCAAACCCAATCAAAGGGAGAAAAAGATGAGATAAGGGAGCCAAATCTCCCGAAGCTCCCACGGATCCTTGTGCAGGGACAAAAGGGATTAAGTCCTCCTCTATATGCCAAAGGATACGATCCAGTGTGGCCAAAGAAATACCAGAGTAGCCTTGCGCTAAGGCCTGAACCTTTAAAATCAGCATGAGCTTAGCCACCTCTTTCGGGATGGCCTCTCCGACGCCTACACTATGGCTTTTTAGTAAGTTATGCTGCAATATCTGGGATTGCTCGCCCGATACAAATGTGGTGCATAAGGGGCCAAAACCAGTCGTGACACCATAGACGATACGCCCCGATTCCAATACTTCATCTACTAAGTTTCGGTTTTGTTGAATTTTAGCCCTGGCAGTCGCACTCAGTATTCCCAAACGTTTTCCGTTAGCTATTTCGAGTGCTAATCCGATGGAAAGTTGCTCCTCTCCATATTGAAAGATCGCCTGATTCATTGGCCATTTTTTTGATGAGGATCAATTGTGAAAGTATATGCTTCCTTTAGTAGTAATTGAACAAGTGGTAGCTGGGGGTCTGATAGCACAAAGGTGGTAGCCGCCTTTTCCAAGTCAAGCGTCTCAATTGCCTCCTTGAGGAGGGCTGTAGCGATACCCTTTCGACGAAAGTCATTTTTTACAAATACTTGCTCAACTAACAGGAGTGAGGAATTAGTCTTCGGTTGGATGGCTAAAGCACCAAGTAGCACCTCCTGATGTAGAGCGCCCCAGAGCTGAATATCTTCCGGGAGGCCTACAAATCGCCCTTCGCTTTCTTTTACAAACAAGTCATAGGCCGAATCCGCGCTGGATAATCGAACCAATCGATAATCTAGCGCCGGCATCAGTGCTACCGTTTTATGAGACAGGGTCTTGTTATCTAACTTTTTTTCAAGCCGATTCAAGGTTTCAAAAAAATGATCTTGCGCTTCTTTATTCTCCCACATGGCGGTCATTCCTAGATCCATGGCCGTCCATACCGGTTCTACTTTATTCAGCAGTGTTTTCCCCGATTCGGTAAGGCTCACTTTCTTTCTACGTGCATCCACCTCGTCTTCGATTAATCCCACTAAACCTTTCTTTCGCAAACCATTTACCATCTGGCTAATAGCCGAATGAGAGACCTCCAAATCGGCTGCCATAGCAGTCATGGTCATTGATTGCTCAGCTCGGAGCAGGTAGAAAACGGGAAACCAACTCGCCTCAAAATCAATCCCCAATTGCTGATAGATTAACCCAATTTCCTGCAAATATTTTTCGCTGAGTCGTTTCAACCTTGTCCCTAGTATTAAACTCTTCGCTTCTTGGTAAAAATTCATTCATAAAAGCATTTATATAAGTACTTATACAAATATAGCTTAAATAGGAATAAAAAACAAAGGGGAGTGACTATCCTTGGGTTTTATCCGGAAATACGCGGCATATGTTACTAACTCGAAATCAAAAGGCGACAAGTTTATGCTCCAAGGCTACGCCTCGACTAATGATGGCCTGGGTCATACTCTGAGCCAGGTTACCTAAATGATTTCCTCCAATAGGTTTGGTAAGCGGATGATAAAATTCTAGGCTGGACTGAATAAATTTCTTATTGAACAAATCGATTGCTTCGCTTTCATTTAAAGCAGATCGGTGCAACGCAATATCCTTTAGTTCCGTCATTTGCGCTGTGCCGCCAAAATAGACTTGAGTGGGCGAAAGTTGTTCACTAACACTACCCACTAATTCACCATTCACAAAGAGCATGGTTTTTTGATTGGCATAACTATGAGACAGGACTAGCTGTGTCCAATCTTTTAGCTGTTTGGGGAAATTAATAGAAAGTCCCTTATATAGAATCGTGCTGTCAAGTACATTAATCGTATGGTCTTGGCCATCTGCCACAAATCCAGCAATACTCCCGTCACTGGTTTCCTTAAACCTCAAACTAAGGGTAAATGAATGCATCGTACTTTCAATGCCGATAGAGAGTGGCTTTGGAATTTGCTTTTCATTTTTGAGGGTGGTATAACTCCTATTCCAATCGTAGGTAGGTGTTTTTTTGCCCATTGAGATCGCCTCAAACAAGGAAGGTACTATGGCATAGGACATTTCTTCATGACCCTTAGTGTTAGGATGCAAAGGGTCCTTCAGATAGCCCTTGACCCATTTCCCTTCTAAATCATCAATCGTCCCTAAAACATTGATACTCGGATAATCCCAAGTATTAATCATCCGATTCATTCTTTGGGTAATCTCATAGTGACGCTCATTAAAGTGGGAGTTGGCATAGCAATTCACTATAATGGGTTTAATATTTAGGCGGTTAAGAGAGTCCGCCATGGCCAATAGCCTGCTTCTGAATTGCTCAAGAATGCGCGCTCTATCATTATCATTCTTAGTCCTCCTTAGCCCTTCATTTCCGAGTGATAGTCCAATTACAACCATATCAGGCTGGGTAGGATATAAATCCAAAGCCATCCTATTGTCCCTTTCCACTTTAATGGTATTGTCACCACCTCTTGACGCATTAAAATATTTGTATTTGACGGTATCTATGGCGCCATGGTGAAAGAATTGCCAGGCATAGCCGTGTGAGTTTTCAGCACCTGAACCTTTACATACAGATGACCCGAAAAACGTGACATTACTGGTTTCATTTTGGGCAAACCCAAAGAAGTTGATGCTCAATAATATAATAAGGACGTAGAAAAGTCTTTTCATGCTTTGAAGTTTTAAGCTTAGGGCTTGGAAATAACCGAATACCTTTCCTCTTCGGATGGTATCAAAGAAATCGTCATTCCTTAAAAAGTAAGTTACCCAAAAGTTGGGGAATTCTCACTGTGCCATGTTTTTTCTCAATTTGCCCTACCCTACGTGGGGATGGCTAGAATGTATTTTTTGAAGCAAATTGAGCATAAAAAACAAGTTCAAATTACTGCCCTAAGACATCTACAACTCCTTGATCTACCCTAGTCCGTTATCGGTCAAACTACTAAATGGCGACTCAAGGGCAAGGATCGAATTCTAATACCTGATGCATCATAAATAGCATTGCACACAGCAGCAAAGGTGGGGATATTTCCCAACTCTCCTACTCCAGAAGCGGGTCGATCTGACGGAAGAATATGGACTTCTATTTCGGGGCATTCCCCGTAGGTCAAGGTGGGATAATCCCCAAAACTATTTTCTACGACCCTGCCATTTTCAAAATTAATAGAAGCTTTGAGCATGGCGGATAATGCAAAAATAATCCCTCCTTCAACCTGTGCATGGATCATATTAGGATTAACAGCCACCCCACAATCGATCACACAGGTCAATTTCTTAATCGTCAGTTTTTTCTTTTTTTGGACCTGTACTTCAGCTACGATAGCAGCATAGGATTCAAAAAAACTAAAGCAGACAGCTACTCCTTTACCATGCCCCGGCCGTCGCTTTTCTTTCCAATTCGCTTTTTCCCTTGCGGCCTCCAATACATTTCTGAATAAACCTTTTTCCACGACTTCTTCCCCCCTCACCCTTTGAATATTTGGAGCATTTTGCAAAAGAGATAAACGGTAACTTAGTGGATCTTGCTTGCTATGTATAGCTAATTCATCGATCCAACTTTCCATCACAAATCCAGCTGTATTGGCATAAGTACCTCGCCACCAAGAAACGGGAATTTGGATTTCATCTGCCAAATGGTGGCCATATTTTTTTACTGGAATATGATAGGGATAACGCAAGAGATCATCGCCAATCGAATTATCTATCCCGTCTTCCAGCATCTCAGGTTCTCTTTGCGACCAAACACTCAAATGAGCCACTTGAATCCCAACGCCCGTCAATTGCTTCTGCTTAAACCCGGCACGCATTTCATATCGTCCCGCGGATAAGTAGTGTCCACTTTTCGTTTCGTCAATCCGGGTATTCAATAATTGTACGGGCGCATTGGCTGCTTTGGATAATAGCAGGGCCTCGATGGCATAATCTACCAGCAAGCGTCGGCCAAAACTCCCTCCCAAATAGGTAGTATGTATATGAATCTGTTCATCTTCAAATCCTGTAATTTCCTTTGTAGCAGCTAGCAGTCGGCTTTGCATATGGCAGGGAGACCAGATATCGCAACGATTTTCTTGCACATGCGCTAAAGTATTCATCGGCTCCATCGGACTATGAGACCAAAAGGGCGTTTCATAAACCGCTTCGATTTTTTCATCTGCCAGGTCCATCGCTCGCCCGTAATTTCCGACCTCATGGAAAGTAGCCCCTTCTTTTCTTAATTTATCCCGGAATACTTGCTGGATATAATCATTATCAATTTTTCTATTGTCTCCTTCCTCCCATTCGATAGCCAGTGCCTTACGGCTGTCTCTTATACACATCTCCGAGCCCACGAGACC
>CAJXUM010000392.1 GCA_913060855.1 uncultured Lewinella sp.
GTCTCGTGGGCTCGGAGATGTGTATAAGAGACAGTGCTAAAACCGATCTAGTGTTCATTTAATAAGTTTTTCAGATTCACAATAAAGGTAGCAATTGTATTGTTCCGCAACAATAAGAAATGCTATCGTGTATAAAAAGGAATGACAAAGAAAAAAGTTGAATGCCGGGTGGCGTATTCATCATTCGGATGACAATTTAGATTCCTTTTGCTATTTTTGTTTGCAAATTCTTACCTGGCTTCGCCCACAAGCTGTTTTAAACCAGTAATATGGCAATTGCTTTTCAAATTCTTTATGTCGACGATGAAGAAGACAACCTGGTGGCCTTCCGTGCTGTTTTCCGTCGACATTTCAAGGTTCACGTGGCAAAAAGCGGTCGCGAGGCTTTAGATTTTTTAGAGCAGCAGGCTATTGATCTCATCATCAGTGATCAGCGTATGCCTAAGATGACAGGCGTTGAACTCCTGGAGAAAGTACGGATCCGTTTTCCCGAAATTATCCGGATGGTATTGACGGGTTATAGTGATCAGCAGGCTATTATCGATGCTATCAATAAAGGAAAAATCTACCATTATATCACAAAACCGTGGGAGGTAGATGAGTTGAAATTCATCATGGAAAATGCTTTGGAAACCTATTCCTTAAAGAAGCGCAACAAGGTACTGGAAGAAGACAAAGCTATGCTTCAACTCCAAAACGAACGCATGGAGAAAGAGAATATTCTTTCTCAATTTTCCATCCTCAAAAACCAGATTAATCCTCACTTTTTGTTTAATAGCATGAATATCTTGGCGGCGATTATCCCCAGTAGTCCAGATAAAGCGGTGGCCTTTACTACCCGCTTTGCAAAGCTATACCGCAGAGTACTGGAGCTACGAGATCAACTCATCATTCCTCTTCAGCAAGAACTAGAATTTGTAGACTCCTTCCTCTTTCTACAGAAGATGCGTTTTGATAAAAGTCTGATTGTGAATTACTGTATTGAGGAAAAACACCAGCAAAGTTGCTTGCCCCCTTTTGCCTTGCAACTTCTGGTCGAAAATGCCATAAAGCACAACATCGTTTCTGAAGACCATCCCCTTTCTATCGATATTTTCACGGAAGCGGATATGTTGCATGTTAGCAATACGCTCCAATTACGTGGCTCTGTGGAAGATTCGACGGGTATTGGCCTGGCTAATCTCCGAGCTCGCTATGAAATGGTGGCCAAACAACAGATTTTTAGTGGAATGGAAGAGGGGCGTTATGTGACTCGACTTCCCTTGCTGCTGGAAGATTAGTGCATTACACTTTAACCCCCGAAGCTGTGCAAGATTTCTGAAGTCTACACCCAAGCACCTTAGTTATACGATTCTAAATACGGAGACCCTTACTATGAGAGCGATAATAGTTGAAGACGAAAAACATGCCCGCGATAATCTTGAAAAACTACTATTGGAGTTGGACCCACAATTGGAGATTCAAACCAAGATAGATACTGTAAAGAAAACGATAGCCTGGCTACAACAGCATGAAACCGATCTCATTTTTCTGGATATCCACCTAGCCGATGATATAAGTTTTAAGATTTTTGAGGTCATTGAGGTAAAAACGCCGATTATTTTCACCACTGCCTATGATCAGTATGCGCTGAAAGCTTTCAAGGTGAATAGTGTAGACTATTTGCTCAAACCTATCGATAAAGAGGAACTGGCACAAAGTCTGGATAAATATAAGACGACTCAAGCTCCGCCTCCACAATTGGATGTAGGGAAAATCAGAGCAGTGATCAATGAAAAAGAAAGTGTCTACCAGCAACGGTTTGTGGTGTCTCGAAGAAATAAAATACTCAGCGTTAAGGTGGAGGATATTGCCTTTTTTGAAGGTCAAGATCGATATGTTTATCTCCACCGAAAGGATGGCAATAAGTTTATTATAGACTACACCTTATCAGATTTGGAAGCACAGCTAGATCCTAGTCTTTTCTTCCGCCTGAATCGCAGTTTTATCGCGCATTTTGAATCGATTGAAAAAATTACCACGGTATCCAAAAGTAGGGTAATGGTAGATTTGCAGCCCACAGCAAGCCGTGACATCATTGTAAGTTCGGCTAATACGCGTTCTTTTAAGGAATGGTTGAATAAATAGGGAAGGCCCGAAATTCACTCCAAATAATTCAACACGGAGGCACTGAGACACGGAGGTTTGTTTTTGCTCAGTGCTTCAGTGTTGAATAAAACTGGTATGACTTTTAGACAACTCCTATTTGAAAACTACCAACGATAGCGGGCCTCTAAGCCAAAACCAATTTGCGGCTGAGTGAAAGGGGCACCAGCATAAATCAAACTCGGGCCAATACTCCACTTGGGCGTAACCATGTATTGTCCACCCAACTCGATATAGTATCCAGGTAAAGAAGAAGAGCCACTTGCACCTGAATAAAAATTACTCCGCTCATTGATATTCAGGCCAGGTGCCACGATCCTTCGTTCATTTTTATATGAATTAGCCAGTAGTTGGAATACATTGAGGCCAATGTAGGGCTGAAAGCGTTGTCTTCGGTAGAAGGTATACTGCAGGCCAATCTCGCCCATCCAATTTAGAGACTTATTACTATTGGTAAAATAAACAACATCTGGTCGATCGGGTATCTGTCTCAGTAAGGACTTGGGTGTTTTATCTCTAATTACACCTAGCAGCAGGCTTCCTTTAACACTCAGTCCCTTACCCAAGTTTCCAAATAAAGACAGCCGGAAAAAAGATAGATTATCCGTAACTTTAGAAGTAAAACTATCGCCATAGTACAAATCCAACGTATTCCCGTCAGCCAGTGTATAGGGAAAGCTAGATTGATTAGGATTAATAGCATTTTGAATATCTGTTGTCAAAGAAGTCAACACTCCCGTATAACGCCCAGGAATATCTGCAATACCTGCACTTAACTGCCAGCGGCCACTGCTTCGTTCTTTCTCCCTGACATTGATTTCTTCTCCTAATATATCAGCTCCAAAAATACCAGATTGTTGTTGCATCGTACCTATACTTTGCCCGCCAGAGGAGGCGCGCGCTGCCTTACTTTCACTGGAGTTGTGGCGGGTAGCATCGTTCTGTCGTACGCTTACTGGCCCAACAATTTTACTATTCAACAACTCTTTCTGTTCTATTTTTTCAACTGACGTACTAGCTGCTTCCACTAGCACTGGCAGATCAGGTTCTTGCTCTACTGGGTTTTCAGGTATTGACGGTGAGGCTTCATTATTTGTTTGTTCGACCCTTGCTGAAGTTTCAATCTTTTCCAGTAGGTTTTCCTGGTTTTGCGCACTGCTTACAGCCACCTCAACGACTTCGGCCCCATTTACAGGAACAGTTGCTCCCTTTAGTATTTTATTCGCTGCTACTTTCTCTTCTAAGTTTGTAGCTGACACTTCCTCGATAGTAGCTTTGGATGTCTTGGCTTTTGCCTTGACGGTCAAAGTAGAAGGCGTTTCCGTGGATACTGCTGTCACATTCTCCCCAGGTATCGATGGATAAGATGCAGGCCTCGACAAATAATAGATGGCAATGCCCATCAATAAGACCGATCCCATCGATCCCCACCAAAATGGAATCCAGCGTTTCCGTTTCTTTTGATCTAGTTCTGCTTCTAATCGCGACCACCTGGCTTCATCTACCGGAAAAGCGTTCTCCTCGTGGCCGCTCTTTTTGAAAAAATCGGCTATATGTTCCATATTCTCACTCATTTAAGCATTTAAAGTTTTGTGCCCCCATTTGAAAAAGGGCCCCATTAGTTGCTGCAATTTTCGCTTTGCCTTTGAAAGGTTAGACTTGGAGGTCCCAATGCTAATTCCTAGTTCCCTTGAAATTTCCGCATGGGTATAGCCCTCCATTACGTGCAAGTTGAAAACCAATCGATAGCCAGGAGGTAAGGCTTGGAGTATTGTCCAGGCATCTTCCTTGCGCAACTTAGCCAAGGCTTCATTTTCGGTATTCGTCGCTGTCGTCAAGGTGACGAGTTTCGCTCCACTTTTGAGTTTGTGGTGTTTGCGATAATAATCGATAGCAGCTCGGATGATAATCTGTCGAAACCAGGCACGGAAAGGGGCTTCGAAACGAAATTGCTGTATCTTATCAAACACTTTCAAGAAGCCATCATGTAGCATTTCTTCGGCTTCTTCTCGGTTCTTGGCATAATGCAAACAGACGGTCAAACCATAACTATAGAAGTGCTGATACAACTGCTTTTGGGCCGTTCGCTTTTGCTTGCGGCAGTCGTATATGAGTTGTTGTAGTTCTTTTTTTGTTGGCGGCATGATAGTGCGTTAACGCATTAACAATAAAAAAGATCAGTAATCTGATGAATAGGACAAACAAAAGTTTTCATAGCTTCACTTTTAACAAATGTGATTTACTTATCTTGACGTTAGATAGGTAAGAAGAGGTTGCCTGGCCTTCTTATTTATTTTGGGTCTCTGACCTTTTTTGTGTTTTTGAGTCAGCGACTCAGATAAAGGGTAGGCTGCAACGAAATTTGTACAAATAAATCCAATCGACTTATGCAAAAGTTAGGGGTAGTTCTATTGTTGATATGCTTAGGGTGGGCGAGCTGCACGCCAACTACGGAAAAGGAGACTCCTCCTCTGATGTTAGATTCGCCTATACCTGAAGCCATTTCGCTCGCTGGACAGGAACTCTTTCCTCCCAAAGAAACGGCCGCTGGCTTGGCCAAAAAAGATAGTTTGTTACAAATTGCACAACGAAATTTCGAGGCGGATAGCACCCAGCTTGATAATATCATCTGGCTCGGTCGTCGCCTGGCCTATCTCAGCCGATACAGAGATGCCATTGCAGTATTCACCACCGGCCTACGTGTTCATCCCGATTCGCCTGAGTTGTATCGCCATCGTGGGCACCGTTATTTATCGACTCGGAAATTTGATCTAGCTATTGCTGATTTCGAAAAAGCAGCAGAATTAGTAGAAGGCCGGGCCATTGAAATTGAACCCGATGGCTTACCCAATAAATTGAACATCCCTTTATCGACCTTGCAGTTTAATATCTGGTACCATTGGGCCTTGGCCTACTATCTAAAGGCCGATTTTGAAAAAGCCGCCGAGCTCTATGAAGCCTGCCAAAAGTATTCTACCAATACAGACCTTTTGACAGCTACTAGTGATTGGCAATACATGACCTACCGACGCTTGGGAAAACTAGCCGAAGCGGAAGCCGTTCTAGAAGCCATCACGCCCGAGCTGGAAATCATAGAAAATGCCAGTTACTTCAACCGACTCCTGATGTACAAAGGCATGAAAAAACCTGAGGATCTACTTGATCTAAACAATACGGATCCTGATCAATTGCTCAATATTGTCACGCAAGGTTATGGTGTGGGAAACTGGTACCTTTACCATGGAGATACGGAAAAGGCCAAGCAGGTATTTGATCGTATCTTAGCCACCACTTACTGGTCTGCTTTTGGCTATATTGCGGCGGAAGCTGATGCCGTGCGTATGAAAGACTAGGGTAAATTCCAAGTGGTAATGTCAGCGCAGGATATTGATTTCCATTTCACGCATATTACCATTTTTAACATGTAATATTTTTTCCTTCTATTAAAATGATTTAGCTTTACAGAACTGCCCATGTAGAAGCTATTCCCCCGTATTAAAGATTCTTTTTTCAGCTGTAAAGTCAGGTATTCCTAATAGAGAACATGCATAGAGGTTTTTAAACAACTTAGTAGAAAACTTACCTTTGTCAGAGGAAAACACCAGCTACTAGTAAAATAAAAATATCAACATCCTAGAAAATCCAAGGTAGCGTGTGGATTCCAGCACTAGCCAATAGGCGAAAAGTAAAACATTAAACTATTTACCGATGTCTCCAAAAATCATAACTCTTCTCATTGGAATGGTATTGTGGTCTGCCACAGGCCTAGCCCAAAAAACGTTTAAGTCACCAACTGCTGCGACCCAATTGTATCAAAAAGGGACAGAAGCATTATTGGAAAAGAAATACAACCAGGCTATCCGACAATTCCGGAAAGCCTTGGACTTGAGCCCGGGACTATATGCGGCTAATCGCGGTATCGGTGCAGCTTATGTCATGATCAATAACTATCCCAAAGCCGCGGAATATTACGAGAAGACCTTATACGCCGACCCTAATTTCTCCAGATCCCTATATTATGAAACTGCAGATGCTTTTTACAAATCAGGGGAATACAGCAAAGCCTTGGATTACTACTATCGTTTCCAATATTTACAAAAAGGGGACAGCACGGATTTCGCACTAAATCAGGATAAAGACTGTCTCTTATACACATCTGACGCTGCCGACGAAGAGGATAGTGTAGA